>NZ_JBEOVM010000047.1:0-47939 GCF_040295505.1 Streptomyces sp. NPDC002790
ATGGTACTGCAGGGGGGACCCTGTGGGAGAGTAGGACGCCGCCGAACTAATTTTAAAAGGAAAGCCCGGGCCGGGATACGGTCCGGGCTTTTCTGTGTTTAGGGTGTCGTCGTGCACTGCGTTACGACGCCCCCGTAGGTCAGGCCTCCCGACACTGAGGGTAAAGTCAGGGGGCATCGTTGGTTCGTTCCCCACAGGAGGCCCCCGGGTGGAGGTCCAGGAGACCCGTGTTCAGACGGACAGGGTCCTCACCATCCCGAACATCCTCAGCATGGCGCGTCTCGTCGGCGTGCCCCTCTTCCTGTGGCTCATCCTGCGCCCTGAGTTCGGGGGCCCCAAGAGTGACGGCTGGGCGCTGCTCGTGCTGGCTCTCAGCGGCATCAGCGACTATCTCGACGGGAAGCTCGCGCGGCGCTGGAATCAGATCAGCAGCCTCGGCCGGCTGCTCGACCCGGCCGCTGACCGGCTCTACATTTTGTCCACGTTGGTGGGTTTGACGTGGCGTGACATTCTGCCCATTTGGTTGACCTCCGTACTTTTGGCCCGTGAACTGCTTCTTCTGGTGATGGTGGGGATCCTCAGGCGTCATGGCTATCCGCCGCCTCAGGTGAACTTCCTCGGGAAGGCGGCGACCTTCAACCTGATGTACGCGTTCCCCTTGCTGCTTCTCAGTGACGGAACGGGCTGGATCCACGAACTCGCTGCTATTTTCGGATGGGCGTTCGCCGGATGGGGTACGACGCTGTACTGGTGGGCAGGGATCCTCTACGTGGTTCAAGTCCGCCGGCTTGTCCGGGCGGACTCCATGGCCGATTGAGCTCGCCATTGCGTTGGCAGAGGCCAGATGGCCCGCCGTGACAAGCGCGGGCCATTCCCGGCGGGCGAAGTCGGCCAGACCGTCGTCTCTTCAAGGAGGACGCTTCCGACATGAAGGCCGTCGTGATGGCCGGAGGCGAAGGCACACGCCTTCGCCCCATGACCTCGAGTATGCCCAAGCCGCTCCTGCCTGTGGCCAACCGGCCGATCATGGAGCATGTGCTCAGGCTGCTCAAGCGGCATGGGCTCAGCGAGACCGTGGTCACCGTGCAGTTCCTGGCTTCACTCGTCAGGAACTACTTCGGGGACGGCGAAGAGCTGGGAATGGAGCTCACCTATGCCAATGAGGAGAAGCCACTCGGCACTGCCGGCAGCGTGAAAAACGCTGAGGAAGCGCTGAAGGACGACTCTTTCCTTGTCATCTCGGGTGACGCCCTTACCGATTTCGACCTCACCGATCTCATCGAATTCCACAAGGAGAAGGGCGCACTCGTCACCGTCTGTCTGACGCGTGTGCCCAATCCGCTGGAATTCGGCATCACCATCGTCGACGAGGAAGGGAAGGTCGAGCGCTTCCTCGAGAAGCCGACCTGGGGACAGGTCTTCTCGGACACGGTGAACACGGGCATCTACGTGATGGAACCCGAAGTCTTCGACTACGTGGAAGCCGATGTCCCGGTGGACTGGTCCGGGGATGTCTTCCCGCAGCTGATGAAGGAAGGCAAGCCCATCTACGGCTACGTGGCCGAGGGCTACTGGGAGGACGTCGGCACACACGAGAGCTATGTGAAGGCCCAGGCCGACGTCCTCGAAGGAAAGGTGGACGTCGAACTCGACGGGTTCGAGATCTCTCCCGGTGTGTGGGTGGCCGAGGGTGCTGAGGTGCACCCGGACGCCGTGCTGCGGGGACCGCTCTACATCGGCGACTACGCCAAGGTCGAAGCGGACGTGGAGATCCGGGAGCACACGGTCGTCGGTTCGAACGTCGTCGTGAAGAGCGGGGCCTTCCTGCACAAGGCGGTCCTGCACGACAACGTCTACATCGGGCGGCACTGCAATCTGCGGGGCTGCGTGGTCGGCAAGAACACCGACATCATGCGGGCCGCGCGGATCGAGGACGGCGCCGTCATCGGCGATGAGTGCCTCGTCGGTGAGGAATCGATCGTCCAGGGCAATGTGCGGGTCTACCCGTTCAAGACCGTCGAGGCCGGCGCCTTCGTCAACACGTCGGTCATCTGGGAGTCGCGCGGGCAGGCCCATCTGTTCGGGGCGCGGGGCGTCTCCGGGATCCTGAACGTCGAGATCACCCCGGAGCTGGCCGTGCGGCTCGCGGGGGCGTACGCGACGACGCTCAAGAAGGGGTCGACCGTCACGACCGCGCGCGACCACTCCCGTGGTGCGCGTGCGCTGAAGCGGGCCGTCATCTCCGCGCTCCAGGCCAGCGCCATGGACGTACGGGATCTGGAGAATGTGCCGCTGCCCGTGGCGCGGCAGCAGACGGCTCGGGGCAGTGCCGGCGGGATCATGATCCGTACGACGCCCGGGGTGCCGGACTCCGTCGACATCATGTTCTTCGACGAGCGTGGGGCGGATCTTTCCCAGGGCAGTCAGCGCAAGCTGGACCGGGTGTACGCGCGGCAGGAGTACCGCAGGGCGTTCCCAGGGGAGATCGGCGACCTGCACTTCCCGTCGAGCGTCTTCGACTCGTACACGGGGTCGCTGCTGCGGAACGTCGATACGACGGGAGTCGCGGAGGCCGGGCTGAAGGTCGTCGTCGATGCGTCGAACGGGAGTGCGGGGCTCGTGCTGCCCAGCCTGCTCGGGCGTCTCGGCGTCGACGCCCTGACGATCAACCCCGGGCTCGACGAGTCGCGGCCCACGGAGACCTCGGACGCCCGAAGGTCCGGGCTCGTACGCCTCGGGGAGATCGTGGCCTCGGCGCGGGCCGCGTTCGGGGTGCGGTTCGACCCGGTCGGTGAGCGGCTTTCGCTCGTCGACGAGAAGGGGCGGATCGTCGAGGACGACCGGGCGCTGCTCGTGATGCTCGATCTTGTCGCCGCGGAGCGCAGGAGCGGGCGGGTGGCGCTGCCCGTGACCACCACACGTATCGCCGAGCAGGTGGCCGCGTATCACGGGACGCAGGTCGAGTGGACGACGACGTCTCCCGACGACCTGACGCGCGTGGGGCGTGAGGACGGGACGATCTTCGGCGGGGACGGGCGGGCCGGGTTCATCATTCCCGAGTTCAGCAGTGTGTTCGATGGGGCCGCGGCCTTTGTGCGGCTCATCGGGCTCGTCGCCCGTACGCAGTTGACCCTCAGCCAGATCGACGCGCGGATTCCGAGGGCGCATGTGCTCAAGCGGGACCTCGCGACGCCGTGGGCCGTCAAGGGGCTCGTCATGCGCCGCGTCGTGGAGGAGGCGGGCGAGCGGTCCGTGGACACGACCGATGGCGTGCGGGTCGTCGAGGCCGACGGACGTTGGGTGATGGTGCTGCCCGACCCGGCCGAGGCCGTCACCCACCTGTGGGCCGAAGGGCCGGACGACGCCTCGGCGCAGCAGCTGCTCGACGAGTGGTCGGCGGTCGTGGACAGCGCCGGGCGCTGACCCGGACACCTGTTGCTCGACGTCCAATTCGGGCGTCGGGCGGCAGGTCAGTGGGGTCGTTGGGTGGCAGGGGCCACGACGTGCGACGATGTGCGGCATGCCGCAGCAGCCCCCCGAACGGAGCACTCCAGAGCGTCCTTCGCGCCTCGATGCCTCCATGTCGCTGCTGACCAACGTGATGGATCACAGCCTGGACGACGGGTACGCGGAGGCCACCGCGCGCAAAGAGGCGCTGGGGCAGAGTGGTTTGCCGAAGACGCTGCGGGCGAAGCTGGGGCTCGCCGCGGGTCTCGTGCTCGCCGCGCTCGTGGTGACGGTGGGTGCGGCGCAGGCCCGGGTCACCGCTCCGGTGGTGGCCAAGGAGCGCGAGGAGCTCATCGACCGCATCGACCAGGAGACCGAGTCCGCCGGCCAACTGGAGGACCAGGTCGACTCGCTGCGCGGGCGCGTGGGGGAGATGCAGCGCGAGGCGTTGAAGAAGCACGGGGGCGAGCAAGGGGAGTTGGCGGGGGTGCTCTCCGGTGCTGTCGCCGTGCACGGCCCCGGTGTGAAGCTCGTCGTCGACGACGCCAAGTCGGCCACTACCGGCGACGGGAGCGGGCCGCGCGAGAGCAACGGTTTCTCCGACACGGGCCGCGTACGCGACCGGGACATGCAGCGCGTCATGAACGGGCTGTGGCAGTCCGGCGCCGAGGCCATCAGCATCAACGGGCAGCGCCTCACCTCGCTGTCCGCGATCAGGGCCGCGGGTGACGCGATACTGGTCGACAACAAGCCGCTGGTGCCGCCGTACACGGTGCTGGCGGTGGGGGACGGGCAACGGCTGAGCACCCGGTTCCAGAACAGCCCTGATGGTCTCTATCTGCACGCGCTGCAGGAGAACTTCGGGGTCAGGACCAGTATTTCGGCTCAGGACGACATCGAGCTTCCTGCCGCACCCAGCGTGATCGTACGTACAGCACAGCCGAGAGCAGAGCAGAAGGGCACATCGTGATCGCCGTACTGGGCCTCGTCGTGGGAGTCGTGGTCGGTCTTTTCGTCCGGCCCGAGGTTCCGGCGGTCGTCGAGCCTTACCTTCCCATCGCCGTCGTCGCGGCGCTCGACGCGGTGTTCGGCGCGCTGCGCGCCATGTTGGACGGGATCTTCGACGACAAGGTGTTCGTCGTCTCGTTCCTGTCGAACGTCGTCGTGGCCGCGCTGATCGTCTTCCTGGGCGACAAGTTGGGCGTCGGCGCGCAGCTGTCGACCGGTGTCGTCGTGGTGCTGGGCATCCGCATCTTCTCCAACGCCGCCGCGATCCGGCGGCATGTGTTCCGGGCGTGAGGCCGATGAGCAACGACGAGAGCGCCGAGAACGCTGAGAGCGCCGAGAACCGCAAGCGCGTGCAACCGGACGACGAAGCCGAGCAGTTGCGCAAGGAACTGCCTGCCGAACTGCCCGCCGAGGTGCCGGCCAAGAAGCCGGACGACACGACGAAGGCGGAGGCGGAGCCCGAACCCGTAGAGCCGGAGCCGGTCGAAGCGGATGCCGGCGAGCCCGAACTGACCGGTCGGCAGCGGCTCGTGAAGGGTCTGTGGCCGCCGCGCGCGTCGCGTGCCCAACTCATCATGGCTGTGTTGCTGTGCGTCCTGGGGCTCGGGCTCGCCATCCAGGTGCGGTCCACCAGTGACAACAGCGCCCTGCGCGGTGCGCGTCAGGAAGATCTTGTTCGCATTCTCGATGAACTGGACGATCGAACTCAGCGTCTTGAGGATGAGAAGCAAGGACTCGTGGACCAGCGCACCGAGCTGGAGAGCAGTTCGGACCAGGCAAACGAGGCCCGCAAGCAGACGGCCGAGAAGCAGAAGCAGCTCGGCATTCTGGCGGGCACGACGGCCGCGCAGGGCCCCGGGATCACCATGACCGTCACCGACACGAAGGGGGCCGTGGAGCCGGACATGCTGCTCGACGCGGTCCAGGAGCTGCGCGCCGCAGGCGCGGAGGCGATCCAGGTGAATGATGTCCGCGTCGTGGCCAACACGTATCTGACGGACGGCAGTGGAGGGAAGGGGATCAGCGTGGACGGGCACGAGATCAGCCGGCCCTACCGGTTCAAGGTCATCGGCAAGCCGCAGGACCTGGAGCCGGCCCTGAACATTCCCGGGGGTGTGGTGCAGACGCTGGAGAAGGAGCAGGCCACGGTGGCCGTGAGCCGCTCGAACAACATCGTTGTGGATGCCTTGCGATCGGCGCAACGGCCTGATTACGCTCGGTCGTCCTCGGAGTGAAGCCGGGGGTGCATGGTGAATACCGTGCGAGGGCATGAGGTTGCGGGGGGTCGCCGCAGCAAGGGTGGTGTGCGTGGTGGAAACTGTTTGGCGGATACGGACGTTGTGAGGGTGTCCGTGTCATTGATGTACGCGATGTACGCCGATGTGTGCAGTCAGGGTTCGTCCTGCCCCACGGGCGGGTCTGTTTCGGTCAAGGGGAATCGCCCGTGAAGTTGTTTGGGAAGTTGTTCGGCAAGAGCGCGCGTGAGGACAACCGTCATCGCGCGTCGCGCCAGGGAGATGTGCCCGAGACCCAGGTGGGTGAGCGCCCCCTGTTCCGGGACGAGGTCGCCGGAGGCAATTCGGGCGAACAGGGCGCGTCGTCTGTTGACCCTGCCGGTTCCGGCCCCATAGGTTTCGGAGAACCGTCAACCTCAAGTACGGGTGGAGGGTTGACCCCCGATCCGTACGCGTCCCACGCCCCCGCGGGGCAGCCGCGGCAGGAGGATCCGTCCATGTCGGCCCTGGTGTGTACGAGGTGCGGAAACCGGAACGGCGAGAACAGCCGGTTCTGTTCCAACTGCGGTGCGCCGCTGCGTGGCGGTGCGGCGCCGGAGGGGCCGTCCGAGACGACGTCCACGATCTCCATCTCCGGCCTCGAGTCCTACGACCCGGAGGCGACGGGCCAGACGCAGCTTCCGGCGCTCTCGCCCGAGGCACAGGCGGCGGTCGACGCGCTGCCGCTGGGCTCGGCGCTCCTGGTGGTGCGGCGCGGTCCGAACTCGGGCAGCCGCTTCCTCCTGGACGGCGAACTGACCACCGCGGGGCGGCACCCGCAGAGCGACATCTTCCTGGACGACGTGACCGTCTCGCGTCGCCACGTGGAGTTCCGTCGCCTGCAGGACGGCTCGTTCACCGTCGCCGACGTCGGCAGCCTCAACGGCACGTATGTGAACCGTGAGCGCATCGACTCGGTGACGTTGAACAACGGTGACGAGGTGCAGATCGGCAAGTACCGGCTGGTGTTCTACGCGAGCCAGCGCGGTATCTGAACCGTCCGCGATCCTTCAGGAAGGTCCATGCTGCACACGACGAGTGGCGGTGCCCCCGGGGGCACCGCCACCACGGACAGTCGGCTGATGAGCATCGGCACCGTACTGAACGTGCTCCGAGAAGAGTTTCCCGAAGTCACCATCTCCAAGATCAGGTTCCTGGAGTCCGAAGGGCTCGTCGAGCCCCGGCGCACGCCGTCGGGCTACCGGAAGTTCAGCCCGGACGACGTCGAGCGGCTGGCCCATGTGCTGCGTATGCAGCGGGACCACTACCTGCCGCTGAAGGTCATCAAGGAGCAGCTCGACTCCCTGGAGCCGGGCGAGACGCTGTCCGTGCCCGCACCCGGGCGCTCCGGCGACGCGGAGGACGGTATCGACGTGCCGACGGCCGCGCGGATCGGCCGGGACGAATTGCTGGCCGCCGTCGGTGCCGAGGAGCAGGAGCTCGACGAATGGGAGTCCTACGGGCTCCTCACCCCGCTGCCCGATGGTGGCTACGACGCCTCCGCCGTGTCGGTCGCCGAGCTCATCGGCGAGCTGGCCCGGTTCGGGATCGGGCCGCGGCACCTGCGGGTCATGCGGGCCGCCGCCGACCGGGAGGCGGGCCTGGTGGACCAGGTGGTGGCCCCGCTGAAAGTGCACCGCAACCCGCAGACGCGGGCGCATGCCGAGGCCCGTGCCAAGGAGCTGGCGGGCCTCACCGTGAGGCTGCACTCGGCACTTGTGCAGACCGCTCTCGGGGTCCGTCTGCCCTGATCGTGGGCGCGGGTGAGTGCCGATGGCCCGGTCCTCGGTGGCTGCCCGACTACCCAAACCGACCGGGCACGTCCTAGGGTTGCTGTGTGAACGAGCTCGACGTCGTAGGTGTCCGGGTCGAAATGCCCTCCAACCAGCCGATCGTGCTCCTGCGTGAAGTGGGAGGCGACCGGTACCTCCCCATCTGGATCGGACCGGGGGAGGCGACCGCGATCGCCTTTGCCCAGCAGGGCATGGCGCCCGCGCGTCCGCTGACGCACGACCTTTTCAAGGATGTCCTTGAGGCGGTCGGCCAGGAGCTCACGGAAGTGCGCATCACGGACCTGCGCGAAGGCGTCTTCTACGCGGAGCTCGTGTTCGCGAGCGGGGTCGAGGTCAGCGCCCGCCCGTCGGACGCCATAGCCCTGGCGCTGCGCACCGGTACGCCGATCTTCGGCAGTGACGGGGTCCTGGATGACGCGGGGATCGCGATCCCCGACGAGCAGGAGGACGAGGTGGAGAAGTTCCGCGAGTTCCTCGACCAGATCTCTCCCGAGGACTTCGGCACCAACAGTCAGTGACCGCCTGTCCGGCGGCCGGCCTCGGTCGTCGAGCGGCGGCGCCCTCGGGACATTCGGCTAGCCTTTCCCGGCGGTGGGTCACGGGAAACCACTCTTAGGGTGATTATCACTCGGCGTGCCTAGTGTGGCGTTCGTTGACGCACCCCCCGTGACTGCCTACCGTCGACAAGGCAGGTCAATGAGGAGGTCGGCGTGAGAAGCAGCGGCGACGGTACGGCGACGGGCGGTCCGTACCTGTTTCACGGCAGCGCGGCCGATCACACTCCGCAGCGCCCGCAGGCCGTGCCTGCGGTGGCGGGGGAGAGCGGCTCGGCCGCTTCCGAGCAGTTGGGATACCGGGGGCCGACGGCATGTGCGGCGGCCGGCATCACCTACCGGCAGCTCGACTACTGGGCCAGGACCGGCCTTGTCGAACCCAGTGTGCGCTCCGCGTACGGATCGGGGACACAGCGGCTCTACAGCTTCCGGGACGTCGTCGTCCTCAAGGTCGTCAAGCGGTTCCTGGACACGGGCGTCTCGTTGCAGAACATCCGGGCGGCCGTGCAGCACCTGCGCGAGAGCGGAGTCCGGGATCTGGAGCGGATGACGCTGATGAGCGACGGCGCGACGGTGTACGAGTGCACGTCGCCGGACGAGGTGCACGATCTGCTCCAGGGCGGCCAGGGGGTCTTCGGGATCGCCGTGGGCGTGGTCTGGCGGGACGTGGACGCCGCGCTCTCGCAGCTGCACGGGGAGCGTGTGGACACCGGCGAGACGATCGTGCCGCCGAACGCCACGGACGAGCTCGCGAGGCGGCGGGGCAGGGCTGTGTGAGGTCCGTACCGCCGCGTTGTCAGTGGCGTAGGGCAGCATCGGTGATGTGAGAACCGCGCCCACGATCCTGCATCTCGACATGGATGCCTTCTACGCCTCTGCGGAGCAGGCGGCGAAGCCGAGCCTGCGCGGGAAAGCGGTCGTCGTGGGCGGGCTCGGTCCGCGCGGTGTGGTGGCCACGGCGTCGTACGAGGCGCGGAAGTTCGGGGTGCACTCGGCGATGCCGATGGGGCAGGCGCGCAGGCTCGCCCCGCATGCCGCCTATCTGGTGCCGCGTTTCCGGCTCTACCGGGAGATCAGCGAGCAGGTGATGGGGCTCCTCGGCGCCCTTTCGCCCCTCGTGGAGCCGCTGAGCCTGGACGAGGCGTTCGTCGATCTGGAGGCCGGTGAGGCGGCCTGGGACGCCGCTTCGGCGGAGGCCGTGGGGCACCGGCTGCGGGCCGACATCCGGCGCGTGACCGGTCTGACCGGGTCCGTGGGGATCGCCGCGTCCAAGATGCTCGCGAAGATCGGTTCCGAGGAGGCCAAGCCGGACGGTCTTGTGCTGATACGCCCAGGTACCGAGCGCGCGCTGCTCGGGCCGCAGTCCGTGCGGATCCTGCCCGGCGTCGGGCCCGCGACGGCGGATCATCTGCGGCGGGCCGGGATCCAGACCGTGGAGGAGATCGCGGGGGCCGGTGAGGACGAGCTGGTGCGACTCCTCGGCAAGGCGCACGGCAGCCACCTGTACGAGATGGCGCTCGCCCGCGACGAGCGGCCCGTCGTCGCCGAGCGGGACTCCAAGTCCGTATCGGTCGAGGACACGTACGACGTGGACATCCATGACCGGGTGCGGGTCCGGATGGAGGTGCGCAGGCTCGCGGGCCGGTGCGTGGAGCGGCTGAGAGCGGCCGATCGTTCGGGCCGGACCGTGGTGCTCAAGGTGCGGCGCTACGACTTCTCGACGCTGACGCGCTCCGAGACGCTGCGGGGGCCGACGGATGATCCCGGGGTGGTGCGGGAGGCCGCGGCGCGGCTGCTGGAGAGCGTCGACACGACCGGTGGCGTGCGCTTGCTGGGGGTCGGGGTCAGTGGGCTCGCCGACTTCACGCAGGAGGACTTGTTCGCGCAGTTCGCCGCCGCGGAGGAGGCCGCTGCCGAGGAGGCCGCCGCCGGAGAGCCAGAAGGGGACGCGGGGCCCGTCGAGTCCGTGGAGGCGGTCGAGCCCGAGCCGGTGCCTGTGGAGCGGAAGTGGCTGGCCGGGCACGATGTGCGGCATACCGAGTTCGGGCACGGGTGGGTGCAGGGGAGCGGGCTGGGGCGGGTGACCGTGCGGTTCGAGACGCCGTATGCGCGGGTGCGGGGGCGGGTGCGGACGTTCCGGGTCGACGATCCCGAGCTGGAGTCGGCGGATCCGTTGCCGCTCGTCGAAGCGGTCGAAGCCGTGGAAGGGGCCGAAGCCGTCGAAGAGGCCGAGGATCAGGTCGGGTCGTCCTCCGCGCCCGCGATCTTGCCGAACGTGACGTCGGGCGACTGAGGAGCCGTGATCTCCAGGCCGTAGTGGTGGTAGAGCTGGAGCTCCTGCTCCGGGGAGAGGTGGCGGCCCACGCCGAAGTCGGGGGAGTCCTTGATGAGTGAGCGCTCGAAGGGCACGTTCAGCGTGCCGTCCGTGAAGTCGCTGGGCTCGAGCGGTACGAAGGCGTCGCGGCTGAACAGGCCGGTTCGTATCGCGGCCCACTCCGGCACGCCCGTGGCGTCGTCCAGGTACACCTCGTCGATGGTGCCGATCTTGGCCCCGCTGCGGTCGAATGCCTTGCGGCCGATCAGATTGCGCGGATCGACATCGGTCTGCACGGGCCCTCCAACTGATCGCGATGATCGCAACTCGTCTGTAAACACTACGAAAGAGCACATTGTGGAAGGCGGCCACTCGGGGGCTCCGGCCACGTAGCCGCTGGTAGGCTGGCAGGCGGCTGCTGACCCCGTGCGGGAGAGTCTTCCGACGGTCGTCGGGGGCGCCGAAGGAGCAACTCCTCCCCGGAATCTCTCAGGCCCCTGTACCGCACGGACGAGGTCACTCTGGAAAGCAGAGCGGGGTGCACGGTTTCCGCTCTCACCGACGGTGCAAGCCGGTGTGTTCCGTGTTCTCGCGGGGTGGGCCGGTGAAGCTCTCAGGTTGAGATGACAGAGGGGGAGGCCGACCGGGTACCCGCGCCGTGGTGCCCCTCGCAGGTCGCAATGACCAGGAGGCCTCCGCCAATGACCGCCAACCGTATTCCGCTCTCCCAGTTGGAGCGAGGAATCCCCTTCGAGCAGCGCCACATCGGCCCCGATGACGCCGCTCAGGCCAAGATGCTCGCGCAGGTCGGCTACGGCTCGCTGGACGAGCTGACCGCGGCCGCGGTGCCCGATGTGATCAAGAGCGCCGAGGCGCTCGACCTTCCGGCCGCCCGCAGCGAGGCCGAGGTGCTCACCGAGCTGAAGTCCCTTGCGGAGCGCAATCAGGTGCTCGGCTCGATGATCGGCCTCGGCTACTACGGGACGTTCACACCGCCCGTCATCCTGCGCAACGTGATGGAGAACCCGTCCTGGTACACGGCGTACACGCCCTACCAGCCGGAGATCTCGCAGGGCCGCCTCGAGGCGCTGCTCAACTTCCAGACCATGGTCGCCGAGCTGACCGGCCTGCCCACCTCGGGCTCCTCGCTGCTCGACGAGGGCACCGCGGCCGCCGAGGCGATGGCCCTGTCGCGCCGCGTCGGCAAGGTCAAGAACGGTGTCTACGTCATCGACGCCGACGCCCTGCCGCAGACCATCGCCGTCATCGAGACGCGCGCCGAGCCGACCGGTGTCGAGATCGTCGTCGCCGACCTCGGGGAGGGCATTCCGGCCGAGGTCGCCGAGCGCGGCGTCGTGGGCGTGCTCGTGCAGTACCCCGGGGCCTCCGGCGCCGTGCGGGACATCAAGCCCGTGATCGACCAGGCGCACGAGCTGGGCGCCATCGTCACCGTCGCCGCCGACCTCCTCGCTCTGACATTGCTGACCTCGCCCGGTGACCTCGGCGCGGACATCGCCATCGGCACGACGCAGCGCTTCGGTGTGCCGATGGGCTTCGGCGGTCCGCACGCCGGATACATGGCCGTACGCGAGAAGTTCGCACGCTCCCTGCCGGGCCGCCTCGTCGGTGTCTCCGTCGACGCCGACGGCAACAAGGCGTACCGCCTCGCCCTGCAGACCCGCGAGCAGCACATCCGCCGCGAGAAGGCGACCAGCAACATCTGCACCGCGCAGGTGCTGCTCGCCGTCATGGCCGGCATGTACGCCGTGTACCACGGGCCCGAGGGCCTCAAGTCCATCGCACGGCGCACCCACCGATACGCCACCGTGCTCGCGGCGGGGCTCACCGCGGGCGGCGTCGAGGTCGTGCACGGCGCGTACTTCGACACCCTCACCGTGCGGGTGCCGGGCAAGGCAGCCGAGGTCGTCTCCGCCGCGCGCGAAGGCGGCGTGAACCTGCGCCTCGTGGACGCCGATCACACCTCGCTCGCCTGCGACGAGACCACCACGCGGGCCCAACTGGGCGCCGTATGGAGTGCATTCGGTGTCGAGGCGGACGTCGAGGCCCTGGACGCCGAGGCCGCGGACACGCTGCCGGGCGGCCTGCTGCGCGAGGACGACTACCTGACGCACCCCGTCTTCCACCAGTACCGCTCCGAGACGGCGATGCTGCGCTACCTGCGGGCGCTCGCCGACCGCGACTACGCGCTGGACCGCGGCATGATCCCGCTGGGCTCCTGCACGATGAAGCTCAACGCGACGACGGAGATGGAGCCGGTCACCTGGCCCGAGTTCGGCCAGCTGCACCCCTTCGCGCCCGCCGAGCAGGCGCAGGGCTACCTGACGCTCATCCGTGAGCTGGAGGAGCGGCTCGCCGAGGTCACCGGCTACGACAAGGTGTCGCTGCAACCGAACGCCGGTTCGCAGGGCGAGCTCGCCGGCCTGCTCGCCGTCCGCGGCTATCACCGGGCGAACGGCGACGAGCAGCGGACCGTCTGCCTCATCCCGTCCTCCGCGCACGGCACGAACGCGGCGAGCGCCGTGATGGCCGGCATGAAGGTCGTCGTCGTGAAGACCGCCGACGACGGCGAGGTCGACATCGAGGACCTGCGCACCAAGATTGAGCAGTACGCCGAGCAGCTCTCCGTCCTCATGATCACGTACCCGTCGACGCACGGCGTCTTCGAGGAGCACGTCGCCGACATCTGCGCCGCCGTGCACGACGCGGGCGGCCAGGTCTACGTCGACGGCGCCAACCTCAACGCGCTGGTGGGCCTCGCCAAGCCGGGCCGCTTCGGTGGCGACGTCTCGCACCTGAACCTGCACAAGACGTTCTGCATCCCGCACGGCGGCGGTGGTCCTGGCGTCGGCCCGGTGGGTGTGCGCGAGCACCTCGCGCCGTACCTGCCGAACCACCCGCTGCAGCCGGCCGCGGGCCCTGAGACGGGTGTCGGCCCGATCTCCGCGGCGCCCTGGGGCTCCGCCGGGATCCTGCCGATCTCCTGGGCGTACGTGCGGCTCATGGGTGGCGAGGGGCTGAAGCGGGCCACGCAGGTGGCGGTGCTTTCCGCGAACTACATTGCCAAGCGGCTCGAGCCGCACTTCCCGGTGCTCTACAACGGTCCGGGCGGGCTCGTCGCGCACGAGTGCATCATCGACCTGCGGCCGCTCAGCAAGGCGACGGGCGTGAGCATCGACGATGTCGCCAAGCGGCTCATCGACTACGGGTTCCACGCGCCGACCATGTCGTTCCCGGTCGCCGGGACGTTCATGATCGAGCCCACCGAGAGCGAGGACATCGGGGAACTCGACCGGTTCTGCGACGCGATGATCGCGATTCGCGGCGAGATCGAGCGGGTCGCCTCCGGCGAGTGGGCGGCCGAGGACAACCCGCTGCGGAACGCTCCGCACACGGCCGGGATGCTCGGCGGTGACTGGGAGCACGCGTACAGCCGGGAAGAAGGTGTCTTCCCGGCCGGGGTGGTCGCTTCGGAGAAGTACTGGCCGCCGGTGCGGCGCATCGACCAGGCGTTCGGCGACCGGAACCTCGTGTGTTCCTGCCCGCCGCTCGACGCCTACGAGGGCTGATCCACTCGGGACTGCGCGGCCGTCGGTCGCGCAGTCCTGCTCAGCCGATCCCTACGCCGCCGTCACCACGGTGCTCAGTGGGCGGTGCGGGGCGATGATCCTGCCACTGGGCAGCAGCTCGCCGGTGTCCTCGAAGAGCAGGACCCCGTTGCAGAGGAGGCTCCACCCCTGCTCGGGATGGTGAGCCACGGGGAACGCGGCTTCCCTGTCCTCGGATTCCGCTGTCGGGCAGGCTGGCTGGTGCTGGCACATGGATGGGATCTTTCGCTGCGAAGTGATCTCGATGACGTGGGCTGTACTGGCGGTGCTGGTGGTGCCTGTCGTGCTGCGGCTTGAAGGCTTGTTCATGGCCGCCCCCCGATTTCGTGAGTTCTGGA
Organism: Streptomyces sp. NPDC002790; assembly: GCF_040295505.1. Lineage (NCBI taxonomy): Bacteria > Bacillati > Actinomycetota > Actinomycetes > Kitasatosporales > Streptomycetaceae > Streptomyces > Streptomyces sp. NPDC002790. The sequence continues at coordinate 14,355 of NZ_JBEOVM010000047.1, forward strand.
GCCCAGTGTTGCCCTGTGGGCGTCAATCCGCAGGGATTTCGTTGCAGCGGTCCTTATGGATTGGAGACGCATCACCCGTGCGGACGGTTCAGTCCAACTCCACTCTCCCTTCGGGTGGTTAGGAGTGGTCGGTACGGGCTAGTCCGCTCGGGCAGGGCTGTGCCCCGCGACCGGACGGCGGACGGTGCGGGGCACAGGCAGGGGCGACCGGGGCCGTCGGCGGGCCCCGGTCGGTCAGGCGAGCAGGCCGGCTGCGGTCGGGGCCGGTGTCAGACGGTGGGTGAGGACCGGCAGGAGCTCGGCCACCCGGTGCGGGCGGTACGGGGCGATGCCGGGCGGGGCGGGTGCCAGCGGGACGAGGATGTCGTCGGCCGCCGGCTGGCCGCTCGCCGGGTCGGCGGTGGGCTCGCGGTGCAGCCACAGCGTGAGCATGTAGAGCTCGGGCACCGACAGCAGCCGCGGCTGGTAGGCCTGGGGCAGCGACTCCGCCTGGCGCAGGGCCCGTTCGGTGGACCTGATGTAGGGGCCCTCGAAGAAGTGCGAGAAGGCCCAGCCGTCCGGAGTGAGCATGGTGTCGGCCGCCGCCACCGCGCGCTCTCCGCAGCGGATCAGGAAGCGCCAGCCGGTGAGGCGGGCCCTGGAAGGACCGGTGGTCTCGGTGATGTGGTCCAACACGTGGAGTGGCAGCGGGAGTTCGGGGGTGGCGGGTCCCTGCGCGGCGCGCAGGGACGGGGTGCGGGCCTCGCGGACGGCGGTGGGGGAACCGAGGGCCGTGAGGACACTGCGCAGGGCGGGCGCGGGAGCCGGTGGGACGTACAGCGGCATGGTGGGTCGCCTCTCATTCGACAGGCATGTGATGCGAGGGCGGTGCGGGACGAGCGGACGGCGCTGTCTGCTGCGGGTGCACAAGGGGTACACGGGACAGAGGGGGCGGGGGTCCGGTTCGAATCCGGGCCGCGGGCGCCAACTCTCGGTCTCGCCAGCGGAGTTTATACGATGCGTGTTCACGGGATGTTTCGCCTAGCACGCCGCCCGGATTTCGCAAGGAGCTATTCGGGCGCGGCTCCCCTGGGGTTTTGCGGCTATCCTCCCCATTTTCGAGGGGCCCGTCGTGCGTGACCTCGACGTCTTTCGTCCGAGCGGTCGGCGTGTTCTTGTCGGCGTTTATCACCAGGGCCGCATGCCACAGAATCCGCGGTCGGCCGCATGCCTGCGGAATGTGCCCGCGGGTAACCGCGTCGAGAGTACTGCTCCGTGGGTGCGCGCGGGGCGTTATGGATCACATTGCCGGGGCATCATCCACCGTGACACGCGGCCGGGACGGTGCATCAACGGGTCGCCCGTGCGAGGAGGGACGCTTCCATGGGGGAGAAGGTCGTTGCGGAGACGGTGGGGCTTGCCGATCCGCGGCGCTATCGGGAGAAGCTCAGGGAGTGCCTGGAGGGGTTCGGGCGACTGCTGGACGAGAAGCGGTTCGACCGTCCACAGAATCTCATGGGGCTCGAGATCGAGCTGAATCTCGCCGGGCCCGACGGGCTGCCGAGAATGATGAATGCGGAAGTTCTCGAGCGCATCGCGAGCCGTGATTTCCAGACCGAACTCGCGATGTTCAATCTCGAAGTCAACATTGCCCCGCACCGGATCGGCGGCCGTGTTCTCGATCAGCTCGCCGAGGAACTGCGCACGGGTCTCGGATATGCGCACCGGAAGGCGAACGAGGTCGACGCCGGCATCGTGATGATCGGCATTCTGCCGACGCTGAGCACGGACGACCTGGTCTCGGCGAACCTGTCGGACGGCGACCGCTACACCCTGCTCAACGACCGGATCGTGGCCGCGCGCGGCGAGGACTTCGCGCTCGACATCGCCGGCGTCGAGCGGCTGACCTGCACGTCCTCCTCGATAGCGCCCGAAGCGGCGTGCACCTCCGTGCAGTTGCACCTCCAGGTGACGCCGGGGCGTTTCGCCGATGTGTGGAACGCGGCGCAGGCCGTGGCCGCCGTGCAGATCGCGCTCGGCGCCAACTCGCCCTTCCTGTTCGGCCGCGAGCTGTGGCAGGAGTCGCGGCCCCCGCTGTTCCAGCAGTCCACGGACACCCGGCCGCCGGAGCTCGCGGCGCAGGGCGTGCGGCCGCGCACCTGGTTCGGCGAGCGCTGGATCGATTCCGCGTACGACCTCTTCGAGGAGAATCTGAGGTACTTCCCGCCGCTGCTGCCGATTCTCGACGCCGAGCGGCCGCTTGACGTCATCGCCAAGGGCGACACCCCGAGCCTCGCCGAACTCGTCCTGCACAACGGCACGGTGTACCGCTGGAACCGTCCCGTGTACGGCATCGCGGACGGTGTGCCTCACCTGCGCGTCGAGAACCGGGTGCTGCCCGCGGGGCCCACCGTCACGGACGTCATCGCCAACACCGCGTTCTACTACGGCGTTGTCCGTGCCCTCGCCGAGGAGTCCCGGCCGGTGTGGTCGCGCCTCCCCTTCGCCGCGGCCGCCCGCAACTTCGACACCGCCTGCCGGTACGGCATCGACGCGCGCCTGGAGTGGCCACGCAGGGGCCGGTTCGGCGGCACGGAGCGGGTGCCGGCCGTGAACCTCGTAAGGGACGAGCTGCTGCCGCTCGCGGCTGCCGGGCTCGATGCCTGGGGAGTCGAACCGGCGGACAGGGACCGGTACCTGGGAGTGATCGAGGAGCGGTGCCGACTGCGGATGAACGGCGCGGCGTGGCAGTCGGCGACGTATCACCGGGCCCTGGAGAGCGGTCTGGCGCGGGACGCGGCGCTCGCGGCGACCACGCGGCGGTACTGCGAGCTGATGCACCGGGGCGAGCCGGTGCACAACTGGCCGGTCGGGCTTCCGGAGCCGGCCGTTCCGCTGGGCTGAAGGGGCCCGGCCGACCCGCTCAGTTGCTCTTGGCGCCCGCCTCGATGATGGCCTTCAGGATGACCTGCTGGATGTCCGCCGGGTCGCTGACCTGGTGTCCTGAGCCGCCCGTCGCCTCGGCGACCTGCTCGACCTCCCGCTTGTCGGTGTCGGGCCCCACGGCGATGACGATCAACGGCACGGGGCGGTCGCGGTCGGTGAGGCCCCTGAGCTTCTTGATCAGGCTCTCGCGGGAGACCGACCCCTCGTCCTCATTGACGCCGTCCGTGACCACGACGACGGCGTTGAACCTGCCGCTCTTGTACGAGGACGTGGCCTCCTTGTAGGCCGCGAGCGTGGTGTCGTACAGGCCCGTCGCCCCGCCGGGCACCGGCTGCAGCGCGGTGAACGCGGCCGACAGGCGGTCGCGCCGGGTGCCGGAGCCGACGCGGTCGCCGAGGCGCTCGGTCGGCACGAGCTTCTTGTAGTCGCGGTCGCCGTCGAGGAACGTGGCGAACTCCCACAGGCCGATCTCGTCCTCCGGCGTGAACGTGGAGAGGGCCGCCAGCATCGACGCCTTCGTCACCTCCATGCGGGACTCGCCGCGGCTGGGCACGGTGTTCCCCATCGAGGCCGACGCGTCCACGACCGTCGTGATGCGGGCGCTCTGCACCGTGATCGTCCACATCCCGAGGGTCTCCTCGAGCTGCTCCTCGGTGGGTGCCTTGGCCGCCACGTGCGCGTACGGCTGCGGGGAGCGGCCGCCGGCCCGTGAGACGAGCTTCGCGGGGGACCGGCCGCTGTCCGTGCGGAAGCCGTGCCGCTCCAGGATCGAGCGGCCCTCGGGGGCGCCGAGCAGCGTCATGAAGCGGACGGCCGCCCGGCTCTCGTCGGTGCTCAGCCGGTCCTCGCCGACCAGGGAGAACGGGTAGTCGAGGGTGGGGGAGCCGTCCTTGGGGTAGAAGAGGTCGAGTGAACCCGCCTCGCCCGCTTCCTTGTTGTGCGCGTACGCGGCCTGCTCGGACAGGATCAGCGCCTCGTTGCGCTTGGGGTTGCCCTGCTCGGTGCCGGAGTCGTCGCGCGGCACCGTGTCCATGAGCTGGGCGTCGCTGTCGGACGTGCGCTGCGAGAGGCTCTTGGCCATGGAGGCGGCCTGTGTGCCGTCGTCCTTCTTGGACGTGGCGGCCAGCTTGGTCAGCGCGAGCAGTCCGCTGGCGCTGCGGGCGGGATCGGCGGCGCCCAGGCGCAGCTTGTCGTCCTGCATGGCGGCGCCCGTCAACTGGGCCCACGAGTAGGTCTTTCGCGGCCAGCCGAAGGACTTCGCGGCCGCGGGAACCATGCCCACGCCGATCGGTGAAGAGGCGATGTTGCCGGCCGGCGTGACCGCGGTGTTCGCGCCGCCCGTGGTGACGCGCTGGACCCAGATGTCCGAGTCCGGCACCCAGACCTGGAAGTCCGCGGCGCCCTTGCCCGCGCGCAGGGTGTCGGCGACCTTGTACGCGTCGCGCGCGGTGACGGCGACGTCGAGGCAGTTGCCGTCGGAGGTGAGCTTCTCGCGGCGGGCGTGGTCCGCCGCCTCGCGCAGCGCCGGGGCCATGTCGGGGGAGGCGACCACATCGAGATGGACCTCGTCCTCGCATCCGCTGTCGATGCCGAGCAGCTCGGGGCGGAACACCGCGACCGTGCCCGCCGCGGCCACCACGACGAGGGCGGTCGCGAGAGCCACGGTGCGCCCGCGCGAGCGGGGACGGGGTGCGGCGGTGGCCGGCCCGTACTCGTCGGGCATGCTGCTGTGACGTCCCATGGCGGTGGAGCCCCTCCCTGAGCCACAAAGGCAGTTGCGGTATAAGCGGTGGAACGGCGGAGGGGAGCCGTGCGCCGAATTGCGTCGCCTCGGCCCCCTCGGCCTGTCGCACGCGATCTTCGTACCTGCATTCGAGACCCTAGCGGGGCGCTGTGACGGATGCGGCGGGATTCATCAACTGGAGGCAGGTGTGCAGGTGCAGGCGGAGCCGATGCCCGGTTCTTCTCCCGAAGGACCGCTCTCACGGCGCTTTTTGCGGGACGAGACGCTGCTCGTTCTGGGGCTTTCGCTCGGTGCGAGCGGTGTGTCCGCACTCATCAGCTTCGTCGGCTCTGTCACGAAACCCGGCGGTCTCAAGGACCAGGCGGCGACCCTGAACGCCTCGGCGGCGCCCGGCCGTCCGTGGCTCGATCTCGCCTGGCAGCTGTTCGGCATCGCGAGCGCGCTCGTGCCGGTCGTGCTCGTCGCGCACTTCCTGCTCAGGGAGGGCGAGGGGATGCGCACGATCGGCTTCGACCGGAAGCGACCGTGGTTCGACACGGGCCGGGGCGCCGCGGTCGCCGCCGTCATCGGCAGTACGGGGATCGCCTTCTACCTCGCCGCACGGGGCCTCGGCTTCAACCTCACGGTGGTGCCGGAGGCGCTGCCCGACGTGTGGTGGAAGTACCCGGTGCTGATCCTCTCGGCGGTGCAGAACGCCGTACTGGAGGAGGTCATCGTCGTCGGGTATCTGCTGCGCAGGCTCGGGCAGTTGGGGTGGACGCCGGGGACGGCGCTCGTCGCGTCGTCCGTGCTGCGCGGCTCGTACCACCTCTATCAGGGCATTGGCGGGTTCTTCGGGAACCTCGCGATGGGTGTCGTCTTCGCCTTTCTGTACCGGCGGTGGGGGCGCGTCGGGCCACTGGTGGTGGCCCATTCCCTCTTGGACATCGGCGCGTTCGTCGGATACGCCGTGCTGGCGGGCAAGGTGGACTGGCTGCCCACCGCGTAGCCCCTGTCATGCGTGCAGTTCGCCCTCGATGGTCGTGACCGCGCGGCCGGTCAGGAGGGTGCGCTCACCGCGCAGGGCGACCCGTACGAGACCGCTGCGGGCGGAGGCCTGCAGGCCGGTCAGCTCCTCGCGGCCCAGGCGCGCCGCCCAGAACGGGGCGAGCGCCGTGTGTGCGCTCCCGGTCACCGGGTCCTCGTCGACGCCGAGGCCCGGGAAGAAGCAGCGCGACACGAAGTCGTAGCCCCGGGAGGGGTCCTCGGCGCGGGCGGTGGCGATGATGCCGCGCCGGGATAGGCCCACGAGCCCCTTGAGGTCGGGATCGAGCGCCCGCACGGTCTTCTCGTCGGCGAGCTCCACGATCAGGTCGCCGACGGACGGCCCCGTGTCGTGGACGGAGAGCGGCTCGGCGCCGAGGGCCTCGGCGAGCCCCGCGGGGGCCGGCTCCTCGGTGAGCGGCGCCGTCGGGAAGTCGAGCGTGAGCGAGCCGTCCTCGCCGGGCGTCGCCACGAGCACACCGCAGCGCGTCGCGAACCGTACGGGGCCGCGCGTCATCCCGGTGGAATGCAGTACGTGGGCGGTGGCCAGGGTCGCGTGCCCGCACATGTCGACCTCGGCGGCCGGCGTGAACCAGCGCAGCGCCCAGTCGGCATCGCCGCCCTCGGGCAGCCGGTGCGCGAAGGCGGTCTCCGCGTGGTTGACCTCAAGGGCGACGCTCTGCAGCCAGGCGTCGTCAGGGAAGGCGTCCAGGAGCAGGACACCGGCGGGGTTGCCGGCGAAGGGCCGGTCGGTGAAGGCGTCGACGATACGAATGCGCATGTCAGAGACGGTAGTTGAGGGCACTGACAATCGGCCAAGGCCAATCGGGCGCGGCCGGCCTGAATCCCGGAGGTACTCGGGGCTCGCCATCCGAACAGTCCCGATATATCGTTGAGGCATCGCGATCGGTTTATGATCGCGTTCAGCGAAAACCGCGATCAGTTGTGAAAGGACTGATTCTCATGCGTAACCACGGACATGAACACGGACACGGAAATTTCGGCCCCGGCCACCAGGGCAGGGGCGGATTCGAGCGCGGCGGCTTCGAGGGTCGGCGTGCGGCGTTCGGGCCCTTCGGGCCCGGCTTCGGCGGCCCTGGCGGCCCCGGCCCCTGGGGGCGTGGCGGTCGTGGTGGCGGGCCTCGCGGACGGGCGCGGCGCGGTGACGTGCGTGCCTCGATCCTGGCCCTGCTGCAGGACCGCCCGATGCACGGCTACGAGATGATCCAGGAGATCGCCGAGCGCAGCGGCGGCGCGTGGAAGCCGAGCCCCGGCTCGGTCTACCCGACGCTGCAACTGCTCGAGGACGAGGGTCTGATCGCCAGCGCGAGCGAGGGTGGCAAGAAGCTCTTCTCGCTCACCGACGACGGCCGTACCGCCGCCGAAGAGGGGCCCGACGCCCCTTGGGAGGAGGCCGGTCGCGGCGTCGACTGGGAGGCCATGAACGAGATCCGGACGGCAAGCTTCGGACTCATGGAGGCCTTCGGTCAGGTCTGGAAGACCGGCAGCAAGGATCAGCGCGACAAGGCGATCTCCGTCATCAATGACGCGCGCAAGAAGCTGTACCTGATCCTCGCCGACGAGGACTGAGTCCCGTGCGGGCCAGGACAGGCCGCAGAGCACGGAAGAGGCGTCCCGAACCACCTACAGGTGCGGGGCGCCTCTTCGCGTACGTACGTAGTGCGTACCTACGTAGTGCGTACGAAGGGTCAGGTCACGAGCCCGTTCAGCTTGCGCAGTGACTCGTCGAGCGCGGCCGTCGCCGAGTCCTTGAGCTTGCCCGCCATCAGCGAGACCGCCGCACCGGTGAAGACGCCCTTGATGCGGGCCGTGGTCGCGTCGCCGTCCGGCGCGAGCGAGTAGTGCATGAACAGGTTCACGCCCATCGGGCCCTTGCCCCTGATGGCGAACGTGCGGGCGGTCTCGAGCTCCTCGATGGTCCAGGTGACCTCGGCGGGGAAGCCCATCAGCTTCATGTTCTCCTCGAACTGTCCGCCCACCTCCAGCAAGGCGGGCCCGCCTTTCGGGAAGTCGGTGTGGGTGGCGTTCCACTTCCCGTACGAAGAGAAGTCGGTGAGCTGCGCCCAGACCTTCTCCGCGGGTGCTTCCATGTGTGCTTCCGCGCTGACTTCGGCCATGCGGCCACCCCTTTGAGTCGAGAGCCATGACGGGCTTCGATGTCGCGTCGTCGCGGAAAGTAGCCGCCTGGCCTCGAACATTCAATACTGATGACCCGTCAGTTCCGGGCGGGGGTGACCCGGCGCCTGCGGGATCCCCTCGGGGGTCGATGGTTCGATCTCATCCGTAAGGAGGAGATGTTCTTGATCAGTGCCCAACTTGTGTCGGACAAAAGAATGCTCCTCACCGTGGATGTTCCTTTCGACCGGTCCTGATGGGGTTACGTATGTGCATAGTTCAACCCCACCCGAGGCCGATGCCCAGCTGAGTGACGAGCTCGCGGCGGTCGTCGCGGGCGCTCGGCGGCGCGCGGTCCGGGATGGGGACCGGCAGGTCGACACCGCGCACCTGCTGCACTCCCTCCTCGAGACGGATCCCGACGTGCGTGCCGCGTTCCCGGAAGGCGCGCAGGTGGCGCGGCTGCTCGGCTATCTCGTCCAGCGCAGCATCGGTTACGGGCTGCGCTGGCAGGGCTCGGTGGAGGACTCCGGAGCCGTCCCCCTCGTAAGCTCCGCCCCCGGCTGGTCGCCCGTCGCGGCCGCCGCGATGGAGGCCGGCGTCGAGCGGGCCGTGGCGCGCGGGGAGAAGCGGGCGCGCGGCGTCGACGTACTGGCCGCGCTCACGGCGGACGCGGAGTGCCGGGCGGTCGAGGTGCTCGGGCGGGCGGGCGTCGATGTGGAGGGGCTGCGCCGGCGGCTCGACTGACACGACCGGAGTCCATCCCGTGAGACAGGGGTCAACGGGGATGACGGTCCTGACGCGCCCTGCCATGATGTGCCGGTGCGCGAGTCAATGGGGTCTTCGGGGAAGCAGGCAACCCGCGGGCGCGGCATGGGACTGGGCCTCGCCCTCCTCTCCGCGCTCGCGTTCGGCGGTTCCGGGGTGGCGGCCAAGCCACTGATCGAGGCGGGGCTCGACCCGCTCCACGTGGTGTGGCTGCGCGTCGCGGGCGGCGCCCTGGTCATGCTGCCGGTCGCCTGGCGGCATCGCGCGCTCGTGCTGCGCAGGCCCGCTCTGCTGGCCGGGTTCGGGCTTCTCGCGGTGGCGGGCGTGCAGGCCTGCTACTTCGCCGCGATCTCCCGCATTCCCGTCGGTGTCGCCCTGCTCATCGAGTACTTGGCGCCCGCGCTCGTACTCGGCTGGGTCCGTTTCGTGCAGCGCAAGCCCGTGACACGCGCGGCCGCGCTCGGCGTCGTGCTCGCCGTGGCCGGACTCGCCTGTGTCGTCGAGGTGTGGTCCGGGCTCGGCTTCGACGCGCTCGGACTGCTGCTCGCGCTCGGCGCGGCCTGCTGTCAGGTCGGCTATTTCGTGCTGTCCGACCACGGTGGTGACGCGGCCGAGTCCGGTGCCGAGGTGCCCGACCCGGTCGGCGTGATCGCGTACGGGCTACTCATCGGCACCGTGCTGCTCACCGTCATCGCCCGCCCCTGGGGGATGGACTGGTCGGTGCTCGCGGGCAGTGCCTCCATGGACGGTACGGCGGTGCCCGCGTGGTTGCTGCTGTGCTGGATCGTGCTGCTCGCCACGGTCGTCGCGTACCTCACCGGCGTGGTGTCGGTGCGCCTTCTCTCGCCTCAGGTGGCGGGGGTTGTGGCCTGCCTGGAGGCGGTCGTCGCGACCGTCCTCGCCTGGGTGATGCTCGGGGAGCACCTGTCCGGGCCGCAGTTGTTCGGCGGGGCGTTGGTCCTGGTCGGGGCGCTCATCGCACAGTCGTCGCGGCCGACTGCGACGCCGCCGACCCCGTCCGACGACGCGCCGGAAAACGCGTTGTCGCGCTCCGGCGGGGCTGTTTAGGGTGCCGGACATGTACGCACGCGCACTCGTCCTTCCGCCCCCGGCCGTCTGAGGGCTGCCCGGCCGTCGTGGCCGGGACCGGTTCGTCCGGGGACTTCGCCACTGTGGGGCCGCCACCTGAAGGTGCCGGTCGCAGCCGTGCTGCCTGAAGTGCTCCCCGGCGCCGTGCTTGCCCTGCCGCGGGCGGCGCTTCCCGGAGGGACTCGGCCGTCCCCTCACGACGGTCCGTGTTCCTGGCCCCCTCCCGGCTTCCGGCGGAGGGCCGTTCTCCGTGGAGTGTCACGTGTCGCGTGTCGTCAAAGCGGGCGCAGTCGCGCCTGCTGATTCTGCTTCTGGGTCTGTATCCGGGCCCGTACGTCAACTGCCGGTCGCCCGCGGCCTGGTGTATCTGGTCGTCGCCGGTGCCGCCTGGGGCACCGCGGGCGCCGCCGCATCGCTCGTGTTCCGGGCCGGCGACCTGGGGCCGGGCGCCCTGTCGTTCTGGCGCTGTGTCGGCGGGCTCCTGCTGCTCGTCGCCGTGCGCTGCGCGCTGCGGCGCAGGCCCACGCCCGTGTCGTACGAGACGCGGGGCCGCAAGGCCGTCCGGCTCGGTGTGCTCGGGCTTTCGCTGGCCGTGTTCCAGACCGCCTACTTCGCCGCGGTGCAGGCGACCGGGCTCGCCGTCGGCACCGTGGTCACGCTCGGCGCGGGGCCCGTGCTCATCGCGGTGGGGGCGCGCGTGCTGCTCGGGGAGCGGCTCGGCGTGGGCGGGCTGCTGTCCGTGGCCGGGGCGCTCGGCGGGCTCGGCGTCCTCGTCCTCGGGGGTGGCGGGGCGGCGGTGCGGCCGCTCGGGGTGGTGTGGGCGCTGCTGTCGGCGGCCGGGTACGCCGTGCTGACGCTGCTCACGCGGTGGTTCGGGCGGCACGGCGGGGGAGGGAACGGGCTCGGCACGACCGTGGGCACGTTCGCGGTCGCCTCGCTCGCGCTGCTGCCGCTCGGCGCGGTCGAGGGCCTGGTGCCGCACACCGGCCACCACCTCGCCGTGCTCGGCCTGTTGGCGTACATCGCCACCGTGCCGACCGCGCTCGCGTACGCCCTGTACTTCGCGGGCGCCGCGGTCGTGCGCTCCGCCACCGTGTCCGTGATCATGCTGCTCGAACCGGTCAGCGCCGCCGTCATCGCGGTCACCCTGCTCGGCGAGGACCTCACGGTGGCGACGGTCGCGGGCACCGCCCTGATGCTGGCGGCCGTGACGGGCCTCGCCGCGGCGGAGGCCCGGTCGGGCGCCTGAGCCCCTACGCGGGTTGGTGACGCCGCCGTCGCTGCGTGGCGAGGGCGGCGGCGTCGCGCGGGTCGCCGCGCCCGGCGAGGCCCGCCGCGATGTTGTCCTGGACCTCCTCGGGCTTGTGCCCCGCGTACTTGAACTTGGCCCGTACGTCGGTCACTTCGAGGAGCAGGCCCCGGATACCCGGCAGCATCCGGCCGTACGGGGCCTCGTCCGCCGCCACCGGCACCGAGAGGCCGGGCGGCTGGAAGTGGCCCACCTGCCGGTTCAGGAGTTCGGCCTTCTCCTGTGGATCGTCCACCACGCGCGCGGTGCAGCGGAGTTGGACGGCGGCGTAGACGCTGGTCGGTGTGCCGTGTTCCGGCGGGACGTCGGGCGGCGCCTGCCACGGGCCCGGCACGAACGCGTAGTCGTCGACGACGCTCAGCAGTACCTCCGGGTTGGCGTCGAGCGCGGACCACAGGGGGTTGGGGCGGGCGAGGTGGGCGACCACCTCGCCGTACGCGCCCGGACCTTCGGGGTCGTACGCGAAGTGCATGGGTTGTACGAAAGGCGGGTCGCCGTCGAGGCCGTTGACGGCGAGCTGGCCGAAGTCGTGGGCGGCGAGCCACTGTTGCCACTCGGCCGTGTCGCGCGCCGCGTCCCAGGGGTGGATCAGCATCACAGCCCCTTGAGGTACGGCGGGACGTCGATGCCGTCGGCGAGGTCGTCCGAGGGGAGCAGCTCCCCGTAGCCGCGCTGGACCGGGACCACGCCCGCCCAGTGCGGCAGGTCCATGTCCTCCGGCTCGTCGTTCGGACCGCCCTCGCGGACCTTCGCCGAGACCTCGGAGAGGTCGATGCGGAGCACGGCCGTCGCAGCGAGCTCCTTGGCGTTCGCGGCCCGCGAGTCGGCGGCGCGACCCTCCACCACGTGGTCCACGATCGCGTCCAGGGCGAGCCGCTTCTCCTCGGCGTCCGTGACCTGGTGCGCCGTGCCGTGCACCACCACGGAGCGGTAGTTGATGGAGTGGTGGAAGGCGGAGCGGGCGAGGACCAGGCCGTCCACGTGGGTCACGGTCACGCAGACCGGCAGGCCGGGCTCCTGCCACTCCTTGTCGCCCGCCATGCGCAGCGGGCGCGATCCGGTGGAGCCATGGACGTAGAGATGGTGGCCGACACGGGCGTACAGCGTGGGCAGCACGACGGGGGCGCCGTCGCGGATGAAGCCGAGATGGCAGAGGTAGGTCTCGTCGAGTATCGAGTGCACCAGGGCGTGGTCGTACGCCGCGCGCTCCTTGGCGCGGGTCGGGGTCGTGCGCTCCGTGGGCGCGTAGGAGGCGGCTGACTGTTCCTGGGCGACGCTCATGTTGCGAACTCCATTGCACTAGTACATACTGCTGTTTGTGCTAGGAGAGTATCGGATCAGCGGGCGCGGCGCAGCAGAGATCCGCGCCAGCGTCGAGCGTGGGGTCATCGCCGGGGACCTGGAACCGGGCCAACTGCTGCCGCCCATGCGGGAGTTGGCGGAACAGCTCAGGGTGAACCCGAATACGGTCGCGGCCGCGTACCGGTCGCTGCGTGAGCGCGGAGTCATCGAGACGGCCGGGCGGCGCGGCAGCCGTGTGCGCCCGAAACCGGTCATCACCGCGCGCGAGGCCATCCGTGTGGACGTGCCGGAGGGGGTGCGGAACGTGTCGGACGGCAATCCCGACACCGCCCTGCTGCCCTCGCTGGTGGAGGCGTTCACGGCGGCCGCGGGTGTCGCCGACAAAGGGCCGGTGCTGTACGGGGACGACTCCCTGGAGCCGGGCCTCGCGCACCGCGCGCGTGCCGACCTCGATGCGGACGGGGTGCCGGACGGGCCCGTCGCCGTGACATCCGGTTCGCTCGACGCCATCGAGCGGGTGCTCGCCGTGCACCTCAAGCAGGGGGACGCGGTCGCCGTGGAGGATCCCGGCTGGGGCAGCATGCTCGACCTCGTACCCGCGCTCGGGCTGCGTACGGTGCCGGTCGGGGTGGACGACGAGGGACCGCTGCCGGACGACGTCGAGCGGGCGCTGGCCGCGGGGGTCCGGGCGATCGTGGTGACGGACCGGGCACAGAATCCGACCGGGGCCGCGGTGGGTTCGGGCCGGGCGGAGGCGCTGCGCGCGATCCTGGGCGCGTATCCGGAGGTCCTGCTCATCGAGGACGACCACGGCCACGGCATCGTCGACCTGCCGCTGCACCCGCTCGCCGGGGCCACGCGGCAGTGGGCGTTCGTCCGTTCCGTGGCCAAGGCGTACGGGCCCGACCTGCGGCTCGCCGTGCTCACGGGGGACGCCGGCACGGTCGACCGGGTGCGCGGGCGGCAGCGGCTCGGTCCGGGCTGGGTCAGCCGCATCACGCAGCGGGCGGTGGCAGGGCTCTGGGAGGCCGGGGCGGTGGACGCGGTGGCCGTCGCGGGCTCGTACGGGGAGCGGCGTGACGCGCTGGTCGCTGCGCTGGCCGAGCGGGGGGTGGTGGCGCACGGGCGCAGCGGGATGAACGTGTGGGTGCCGGTGCCGGACGAGACCGGGGCGGTGGCGCGGCTGCTGCACGCCGGGTGGGCGGTGGCGCCGGGGGCGCGGTTCCGGATGGAGGCCGATCCGGGGGTACGGATCACCGTGTCCCGGTTGGGGGTGGGGGAGATCGGTGAGGTGGCGGACGCGGTGGCGGCGGCGGTGAGGTCGGGCCCGCGGAGGCGTTACGCGTGACAGTGGCGCCGGGGCTGGGCCCGTGGTTTTCGTTGCGCGGCACCGGGGTGCCGCCTTGCCCACCCTGCCGCCCAAGGCGGGATGTGGCCGACCGCATGCCCAGGTGGCGGGTGAGCATTTCAAGCCCCTGCGGCGATTGAGCAGCGGGGTCCGGGGCGGAGCCCCGTGGTGTGGGGAGGCGTCGCGGCGCTACCCCCGGGCCCGCCTGCGCGACTGCGTAAGTGCCGCTCCCGCCAAGACGATCGCCGCGCCGATCGGGGTCGACCAGGACAGGGACTCGCCGAGGACCGCGACGCCCGCCGCCGTGGCGATGACCGGGACGAAGTACGTGACCATTTGCGCGGTCGTCGGACCGACCTCCGCCACGAGTCCGTACTGGATGAGGAACGCCACACCCGTGCCGAGCGCCCCCAGCGCCGCGATCGCCAGCAGCGGGCCCATGGCGAAGCGGGTCGGCCAGGACGTGAACAGCGGGGTGACGAGCGCCAGTTGGGCGGTGGCGAGCAACAGCTGGCCCCCGATCATCGACACATTCGACTCACCCGTGTTCGCGAGCGTGCGGCGGACGTAGATCCAGCCGATCGGGTAGCAGAGCGAGGCCAGTAGCGCCATCGCCGTGCCCGCCACGTCCAGGCCGTGGAAGCCCTGCCACACGCCGAGCACGGTCAGGACGCCGAGGAATCCGATGCCGAGGCCCGCGACCCGACGCCGCGTGGGCCGGTCCTCGGAGAGCGCGACCAGCGAGAGCGCCATGCCCCACAGCGGCGACGTCGCGTTGCAGATCCCGGCGAGTGTCGACGGGATCGTCTCCTCGGCGAACGCGAAGAGCGAGAACGGCAGCGCGTTCAGGAAGAGCGCCGCGACCGCCAAATGCCCCCAGGTGCGCGCCCCGCGGGGCAGTCGCTGACGCTTCACGATCATGGCCACGACCAGGACCGCCGCGCCGAACAGCAGCCGCCCGAGCGTGACCTGGAACGGCGCGAAGCCCTCCGTGCCCACCTTGATGAGCAGGAAGCTGAAGCCCCAGATGAGGGCGAGCACACCGAAGCGGATGCGCCAGTCGAGGCCGGGCCGCGCGATGGGGGCGGAGGACGGAGCCGCAGTGGCTCGGGAAGCGGTCTTCGTGCTCATGGGGTCCAGATTGGCTTCGACGTCTTCGTAGCACAAGCGAGATTGCTTTCCGAGTACCGATTAGCATTACTTACATGTTGAACCTGGAGCGCCTGCGGGTCCTGGATGCCCTGGCCCGGCACGGATCGGTGAGCGGTGCGGCCGAGGGGCTGCACGTCACGACGTCCGCCGTCTCGCAACAGATGGCCAAGCTGGAGCGCGAGGCGGGACAGCAGCTGCTCGCCAAGCGCGGGCGCGGCGTGCGGCTCACCGACGCGGGCCGGCTGCTCGCCGAGCACGCGGCGCGCATCCTGTCGCAGGTCGAGCTGGCGCAGTCCGACCTGGAGGCGCAGCGCGGGCAGGTGGTGGGGGAGCTGCGGCTGTCCGCGTTCCCGACGGCCGCCCGCGGGTTGTTCCCCCGTGCGCTCGCCGCACTGCGCACCGAGCACCCGCAACTGCGCGTACGGTCACAGGAGTTGGAGCCCGAGGCCGCGGTGGCCGGGGTGATCCGCGGGGATCTCGATCTCGCCGTCGTGCTGGACTGGTACAACAAGCCGATGCCCCTGCCGGAGGGCCTGGTCAAGGCGGGCATCCTCGATGATCCGACCGATATCGCCATGCCCGCCGACCACCCCCTCGCCGATCGCCGTGAGGTCGACCTCACCGATTTCGCCGACGACGAGTGGATCACCTGGGGCGGCGGCGAGTTCTGTGACCAGTGGCTTATGTTCACGCTGCGGGCCAAGGGCGTTGAGCCGCAGATCGCCCACCGTGCGGCGGAGACGCACACCCAACTTGCGCTGGTGGCAGCGGGGTTGGGCGTCTGCGTGGTCCCGCTGCTCGGTCGCGACCCGATGCCCGAGGGGGTGGCGACGGTGCCGGTGCGGCAGAAGGTGCGGCGTCATGTGTACGTCGTGTGGCGTGCGGACGCGGATCGGCGGCCCTCGATTCGTGCGGCGGTGCGGGCGCTTCAGAAGGTGGGGGCGGATCTCGGGCGGCTCGCCGAAGGGTGAGGTCACCGTCACGGGGCTCCGCCCCGGACCCCGCGCCTCAAACGCCGGCGAGGCTGGAATGCTCAAGCGCTGGCGGGGCTGGAAAAACTCAAGCGTCGGCGGGACTGGAAAGGCTCAAGCGCCGGCTGGGCCGGAAAGGTCAATCGTCGGCGGGGCTCTACATGGTCAGTTTCCGGAAGTCCCACGACGCGATCTTGTCCGGAGTGAGTCGCGCCCACGCGTGCCGGCCGTCGTAGACCATCTCGGTCAATCCGAAGTTCTTGTGCGCGAACAGCCGCTCGGGGGCGTCGAGTTCGGGGCATGCCTCGCCCGTGCGCGGGCTCTCGCCGACGAACTCGATGCGCCCGGACAGCTCGACGCCGCGCAGCTCCCCGTACTCCTCGCCCGCGTCGACCACCACCGCCACCCGGCCGTCGGCGCGAAAGTCGGCCCAACGGCGGCTGCGGGACAGCGAGTACAGCCACAGAGATGTGCCGTCCCAGGCGAACCAGAGCGGGCTGACGTGCGGCGTGCCGTCCGCGGCCACCGTGGCGACGCGGCAGGTGCGCTGCTCGGCGAGGAACGCGTCGCGCTCCTCGGGCGACATCATGATCTTCCGGCCGCGGCGCTGCGTGGCGGTGGTCATCAGGGCTCCCTTGTCCGGCATCCGAGGCGCGCCCCGGCGCGCCTGACGTGACATCAGGAACGCAGCATGCGGCCTCTTCCCTGTACACGCAATGGTGGCTACCCTCCAGCAGCCCGGAGAAGCAGCCGATATCCGTACGGGACAGGGGGCGCGGTCGTGCCGTCGCACGAGAAGCACGAGAAGCGCGAGAAGCACGAGGAGCACGAACGGCGCGAGAAGCGCGCGAAGCGCGGGGAACTGGCCGAGCTGCTCGAACCCGCGAGCACCGTACTGCTGACCGTCGAGTGCCAGCAGGGCGTCGTCGGCGCCGACAGCGCCCTTCCCGAACTCGCGGAAGAGGCACGGGCGTCGGGGGCCCTCGCCAACGTGGCGCGACTGGTCGCCGCCGCCCACGAGAGCGGGGTCCAGGTCCTGCACGCCGTCGCGGAGCGGCGCCCGGACGGCCGCGGGGCCAACCGCAACGCCCGCCTCTTCCGCGCGACCGAGCGCCTTCCGGTGAAGCAGCTCTCGGGCACCGATGCCGTCCGCGTAGCTCCGCCCGTCGAAGTCGCGGACGAGGACCTCGTCGTACGCCGTTTGCACGGGCTCTCACCGATCGCCGGGACCGACGTGGATCCGCTGCTGCGCAATCTCGGCTGCCGGACGCTCGTCGTCACCGGTGTCTCCGCCAACGTAGCCATCCCGAACGCCGTGTTCGACGCCGTGAACCTCGGCTACACGGTGGTCGTGCCACGGGACGCCATCGCGGGGGTACCGGCCGACTACACCCCCGCGATGATCGACAACACGCTCGCCCTTGTCGCCACCGTGACGGCGACGCCGGACGTGCTCGACGCGTGGAAGCGTCGTTAGCTGCACAGGGCTTGCCCGATCGGGCCTACGCGAGCTCGATCGAGTCGCCGCTGACCTTGAGCTGCCTCTCCTCCAGGGGTTGCGTGGCCGGTGGGTGCGACACGCTGCCGTCCTTGATGGAGAACTTGCTGCCGTGGCACGGGCAGTCGATGGTGCCGCCCGCCACCTTGCTCACCTTGCAGCCCTGGTGCGTGCAGATGTTGGTGAACGCCTTGAACTGGCCCGAGGCCGGCTGCGTCACCACCACCCCCGCATCCGCGAAGATCTTTCCACCGCCCTCCGGGATGTCCGAGGTCTTGGCGATCGCCTGGCCTTTCTTCTCGCTCTTCTTCTCGCCGCCGCCCGACGACGCGTTGCCCGCGGGCTGTGACGTGTCCTCGTCCGAGCTGCCGCACGCGCTCAGCGCCGCGGCGATCCCCGCGGCGCCGGCCACCGTGACGACGGTGCGGCGCGACGGGACGTGGCTCGTGGGGGCGGGCTCCTGCGAAGCGGTCATGAGGTGAAGGTCCCTTCATCGGAGGGTCGGTTCGAGGGGACGTACTGGATCCCGTGGGGGTTTTCCTGAGGTACGTACGGTGATCCCTGGACGTTCAACGCCATCCTGATCCCATAACCTGGGCGCGTGCTCACCGAGGTCACCGTGACCCGCTATGTCACCCCTTTGAGGGAAGGTGGGTCGCTACGGGAAGAGGCTCCGGGCCAGTAGGCCGAGTCCGACGGCCAGAACCACCAGCGCCGTCAGGACCGTTCCGTACGGGGCGAATCGACGCAGCGCGGGCAGCCGGCGTTCGCCGATGACGGCGAGCCGGTTGCCGCCTCCAGCGAGCAGCAGGCCCGCCGCGGTGAGGGTCAGGGCCATGCCGACCCCGTAGCCGAAGACCAGTAGCACGCCGAACGACGTCCGGCTCAGGGCGACCGCTCCGAGCAGCACGACGAGCGCCGACGGGCTGGGCACGAGGCCCCCCGCCAGGCCCACGCCGAGGAGCGCGGCGAAGCCTGTGCGGCGTCGTTTTCCAGCGTGCTCGTGCTCGTGCTCATCGTGGTCGTGCCCGTGCGTATGACCATGTCCGTGACCGTGGCTGTGATGGTGCAGGCCGGTGGGGCGGTGGCCGGCGCGGAGGGCTCGTACGGCGGTCACCGCCAGCCAGGTGCCGATGAGTGCGATCACGGCGCCGCTGATCGCGCCGAGGCCGCCCAGGAGTTGTTCGCCGAGGAAGCTGCCGGAGGCGGTCAGGACGAGGCCCACCACGAGGACGCCCGCCGTGTGCGTCGCGGTCACCGTCGCTCCGACGGCGAGGGCCGCCCGGACGCCGCCCTCGCGTCGGGCGAGACAGGCGGCGACCGCCAGCTTGGCGTGGCCGGGGAGGGCCGCGTGGCCCGCGCCGAGCAGCAGGGTGAGGAGGACGGCGAGGAGGCCGACGGGGAGGGTGAGGTCGCGGCCCGTGGTGAGGGCGGTGAGCCGGTTCTCCAGGGCGGGGAAGAGGACGGCGTCGCGGACGAGTGCGGGGGCGGCCGCAGGGTGTTGAGTGCCCTGGTCCGCGCCGGGTCCCGCGACTTCCGCTGCGGCGGGTTCGCTGTGCAGCCGGGCCTCGACGGTGTCGAGCGGGTCGCTGGCCGCGGTCGCCGGGTAGTCGCGCAGGGCGCCGCTGGTGCTGGTGGCGGGAACGGAGGAGTCCGTGAGCCGCACCCCGGAGCCGGTGGCGGTGATCTCCTTCCAGCCGGTGCGGGCCGCGTCGGCCGCCGAGGCGAAGGTCAGGTCCGCGGGTCCGCTCAGGTCGGCGTCGGCGTTCAGGGTGCAGGTCAGCCGGGCGATGGGCAGTCCGGCCGCGCCTTTGCCGAAGGTGAGGGAGGACTCGGCCGCCTTCCAGGTCAGCGCCCGCCCGTCGAGTGCGGCCCGGGTGGTGCGGGCCAGGCCGGCGCAGCGGTCCGCGGCGCGGGCGACCGCCTCTGCCTTCGAGATCCGGCCGTCGCGGTCGGTGTCGACCGTGTCGTGGTCCTGTGCGGTGGGGATCTCCGCGGTGTCGACGACGGCCGTGTCGACGAGCCGGCCGGGGGTCAGACGCAGTCCGTCGTAGTGGTTGACGCTGAAGTTGCCCAGTGGGTGGGCGTGTGCGGCCGGGGCCGCGCAGAGGGCCAGCAGCAGGGCTGCGAGCAGGGCCGTCGCGGCGGCGACGGCGGGGTGTGAACGGTTCATCGACTGCTCTCAACTGCCGGGCGGTACCGCTCTCGTCGCGGGGTGCTCACCGCGCGAGCAGAGCGGCCGCCCGGGGTGCGTGGTAGGCGGAGAAGTGGGGGTTGCGGTCGAGTGCCGCGCGCAGGTGGGTGGCGGCGTCGGGGTTGTCCAGGGCCGCTTCGATCGCCCCTCTGTGGTACTGGAACAGCGGGTTGTCCCAGCCGGTTCTGGCGGCCCTGCGCGCGTGGGCGAGTGCCTCCTTGTCCTGTCCCGCCCGGTGCAGGGCCCAGCCGAGCGCGTCGTCGACGATGACGCCGCGGGACTGTTCCGCCTCGTGGCTCAGCAGCTTCACGGCGACGGCGGGGTCCGCGTGGTCGGCCGCGTACAGGGCGAGGTGCGGGTCGACGGGTCCGCCTGCCGCCTGTGTCATGCGCAGCTGCGCGTCGAGCGCGGCCCGCGCGGCGGCGATCCCTGGATCGTCGCGGTCGTTCTGCTCCCGCAGTTCGAGGGATTCGACGAGGAACTGCGGTGCGGGTGTGCGCTCCACGAGCCGGTCGTAGAGCTTGAGGGCTTGCGCGGTGCGGCCCTGTGCGGCCCGGACGCGGGCGAGTCCGGATGTGGCGTACGGATGGTCGGGTACGAGGTCGAGCGCGCGCCGGAAGTGGCCTTCCGCGCGCGGGATGTCACCGGCGGACCAGGCGAGTTCGCCGCTGCGGGACTCCGCGAAGGCACTCTCGTCGGGGGTGGACGCGCTCTCCAGGGCGCGGTCCAGGGCGATGGCCGCGTCGCGTTCCCTGCCGTGCGTCTCCAGGTCGTAGGCGGCTCTGCTGTACGCGGCGGAGCCGGGTGCCAGGTCGAGGAGGCGCTGGACGGCGGTGCGGGCGGCCGGGTAGTGGCCGAGCTGGATCTCGGCGTCGGCGAGCACCGCGTATCCGTCGGGCCGGTCGGGGGCCATGCGCGTGCTGCGCAGGCCCTGGGCGCGGCCCGCTGTGAAGTCGTGCCGTGCGTTGGCGAGTTGGCCGAGACCGGTCACGGCCGCGTAGTTCTCTTCGCTGCGCAGGTCGAGCGAGCGGTGCAGGGCCTTGTCCGCGGCGTCGAGGCGGCCTGCGTCCAGGGTGGTGCGGGCCGCTTCGATCTGGGCGGTGCCGAGCCGGGACCAGCTCGTGGGGTCGTCGGGGTGGCGTTCTGTGGCGTCGCGGGCGGTGCGCACCGCGCCGGCGGCGGGGAGGTCCCTGCCGCCGGACGCGACTGCTCCGGCGCGTGGTGCGCCGCCGGGCGTGCTGTCGTCGGGTCCCAGTGCGAGGAGCCCGACGACGCACGCGGCGACGGCGACCACGGCGCCGGGCGCGCTGAGGAGTCGTCTCACAGGACCGCGTGGGGAACGTTTAGGTACGGGAACGTGCCCTGGGCGTCGGCCGGTTGTAGCTTGGCGACGGGCTTGGGCAGGAGCCCTTCCGCGGACCGGCCACCGGGCTCACCCTCGAGCATCCGGATGAGCGGCGGGTCGATGACGTCGTTGATGCGACGGCCGTTGGGGAAGCCCTGCTTGTCCCCTTCGATGACGCCGTACTTGTTCGGGCCGGCCGTGACGGGGGTGGTGAGGTTGAGCCGCAGTTCCTCCGCGAGGGCGATGCGCGAGGGGTCGGCGTCCGCGTTCATGGTGTGCGTGTTGAGGTCGAAGCCGAACTTGGAGCCGTTGTCCTTGCCGATGCCCTTGAGGAAGAGGGCCTGGATGTCCTTGCGCGGGGTGGCGGGCGCCTTGAATCCCTGCGCGGTCTCGATGCGGTGGGGCGGCGCCGGGTCGAGCGTGGCGGCCAGGTAGTCCTTCTCGTACTGGTCGTCCTTGGGCTCGCGCCGCTGGAAGCGGTCCTCGGGGCCGCCGGGCTTGGCCAGGCCGATGGTGGTGCCGTAGATGCTGAAGGCGGTGTGCGGGTTTCCGTTGCGGGAGACCTGCCGGTAGGTGGGGGCCTGCTTCTCGAGGCTCTTGTCGAGGTCGGCGCCGGGCCGGGAGACGGTCGACCAGACGCCGACGACCGGGTTGCGCCGCGGGTCGCCCTTGAGGGCGATCTCGTCCTTGGGTACCTGGACGACCAGGCTGTTGACGTTCATCGCCGACAGCGGCTGGGCGTCGGGCAGCCAGCCGGGCACGGGACCTGCCGTGCCGACGGTGAAGAGGCCGAAGACCTGGGTGTCGGCCTTGAAGGCCTCGGCCGACTGGGCGGCCACGGTCCGGCCGCCGCTGGGCAGTTGGCGGGTGGCCTCCGCGCGCAGGCCGGCGTAGTCGGGCATCAGGGTCCGGCCGACGTGGGTGGGGGCCGCGATGCCGTCGACGAGCTTCTCGGTCCCGGCCCTGTCGCCTGTACGGACCCGCTCCAGGGTGTACTTCTGACGGACGCCGAGCGACCGGTCCTCCAGTGAACGCACCGGCAGCGGACCGACCTTGGGGCCCATGCCGAAGGGGCGCCGGTCGTCGTTGCGGAAGGTCCAGCGGTACGTCGTGTCGGGTGCGCCGTCGCCGTCGGCGTCGGTGTGGATCTCGTACCGGGCGCCGGTCGCGAAGGGGTAGTCGACCAGCGCGTTGCCCGGGTTGCCGGGGAGTTGGAAGGGGCGCACGTTCGCGATGAGCGTGACCATGTCGGTGTCGTCGGGGCTGGTGAAGGCGTAGACGTCGGTGATGTCGGCGGGCGAGTCCGTGATGGACGAGGGCGCGTCGATGTGGCCGCCGGCCCGGCTGCTGCCGGTGAAGGGGCCGGACAGCGAGGCGACGCTCAGTGCGGTGAGCGTCGTGGCGAGCAGGGCGAGCCGTCGTCGGGAGGGTCTGTTGACGGTTCGGCTGATGGGTCGTGGCACGGGGCGCTCCATTGCGTACGAGGAGTGGGGCGCCCAGACTTGCGGCCTGGATGATCTTGAATCCACCTGAGGGCGCGAAGTCCGTCCAGTCGCGTGATCGTTTTCAGGTAGGTGGCGTAACCGGCCCCTCGCCGCCTTTCAATTTGGTGCAAATCTATGCATCACTTGCCATACCCAAACGAACCGTTCCGGGCGGCCTCCTGCGTGCCTTCTGCATGCTTTTCCGCATGCAGTACTTCCAGGGAGATCGAGAAACCCCTGCTCAGTGCGCATCTACTGGTACGCGGCGGTACGTGAAGGGGCTGCGGGCGCTCGGCCCGCAACCATCATTCAGAGAAAAGGGACCCTCTATGCGTATGCACAGAATCCGACGTTCCGCCGCTGTCGCCGTCGCCGCGGCACTGGCCCTCCCGCTCGGCCTCGCCTCCGCCTCGGCCGCCCCGGCGGACGCCCCTCGGTCGGCGGCCGTGCAGGCCGACCCGTTCCCGGGCGTGTACATCTCCCCGTGGGGCGACGCGGACGTCGCCATCAGCGACGAGACGTGGGACTGGCTGGACCGTGAGGGCTTCACGCTCGACGCCATCAGCCCGTTCAAGATGGACGCGGACAAGCGCGGCTTCAGCATGCCGATCGGTTCGACCGCCGGTGACGGCCTCGACTCGAAGGGCCGCATCTTCTACCCGGGTGGCCTGAACCTCCACCACGCCCGGTCGGGCAAGACGTTCACCCTCAAGCCGACCTACATCCGCGTGATGCCGACGCCCGGCTACTCCGCCGGCGTCTCCGTCGACGGGAAGGTCATCGACGACGAGGTCATGGTGGCCGAGACCACGGCCCGCGAGGCCCTCGTGGGTGCCCGCCCCAGCCCGACCGGCTTCCGCCTGGAGAAGGTGCCGTTCCGCGTCACGAAGGAGCTCTCCGACCTCTTCACCGAGCAGACCGGGCGCCCCGGCCCCCGCGTCGGCAGCCTCTTCGGCACGCTGACGCCGCACTTCGACTATGTCCCCACCGGCCCCCAGTCCCCGACCGGCTTCCCCAGCCTCTGAACCGACCGACTCTCCAGGAGAGTTGACACCCACGACGGGCTCGGCGACGACGGTCGCCGGGCCCGTCGTCAGCGGCGACACTCGTCCCCTGCTGTCACGCTTCGTTACGATGCTCCTTTCCGCCCCTCCCGCTAGAGGGCGCTCAAGGCGTCGATGACGCCCTCTGCCAGTGCGATCTCATCTGTCAGGGGGTGGTCCTCGGCGACCATCGGCAGGGACTTCCCCGCGATCCGGAACGCTTCCGCGACCGGAGCCTGGGGAAGCTCGTTCCCGCGAAGCCGCAATGCGCGTACGGCTCCCAGGAGTTCGCAGGCCAGCACAGTCCGGTACGCGGTGACCGCTGCCGATGTGCTGTGTGCCGCCTGCGCCGAGAAGCTCGCGTGGTCCTCCAGCCCGCGGGAAATGACCGCGGTGCCCAGGGTGACCGGGGATGCGGCGTGACGGAGCTGGCTGAGTGCGTCGTGAGTGACGTACTCGAGAATCATGATTCCGGAGCTGCCGGGCGGCCCAGCGGAAAGGAAGGGTGACAGGCCGGTCAGGTTCGGCTCCACCAGGTTGCTCAGCCGCGCCGCAGACAATTCGGCGACGTGGTGGAGCGCCGCACGCAGGTGGTCGAGGGTGAGGGCAAGGTAGGCCGTGGAGAAGTGTCCGTGGTGGTAGACGTTCTCCGTTTTGAGGTCGATCAGAGGGTTCTCGGCGGCGGCGTTGAGGTCGGTGGTCAGTACCTGTTCCAGCGCGTCGAGCGCGTCCAGGGCCGGACCCTGGACCTGGGGGAAGGCGCGCAGGCCGAAGGGGTCCTGCAGTCGCCGCCCGGGTTGCGGTTCGCCGTCGGCCCACAGGACTCGCCGCATTTCGGTTGCACAGCGCATGCTGCCCGGGTGCGGGCGCTGCGCGTGGACGCGTTCGGAGAGTGCTTCGGGCGAGCCGTCGAGGGCGCAGTGGGAGAGTGCGGCAACAAGGTGGCTGGCGTGCAGCAGCTCCTTGAGGTCGTGCCAGACCATCACGGACTTCGCGAGGGTCACGGCGTTGCTTGAGATGAAGGCGAGGGCGTCACCGGGGCTGATGGGTACCGCAGTGAGACCTCCCTCCGCCCAGGGCTGTCGGCCTGCGAGGGTCAGTCCGATCTCCGCCAGGGAGCTGAGGTCGCCGGTACCGATGGCACCGCGGGAGTGGACGCGAGGGAGGGCACCGGTGTGCAGGGACTCTTCCAGTGCGTCAAGGAGGCGGGGATGGACACCGCTACCGGCCGCGGCGAGCTGGTTCAGCCGGATCAGTAGGATGGCGCGCACGGTGGCGGCCGGGAGGAGCTCTCCGGTGCCGCCGGCGTGGCTGCTCAGCAGGCGCAGACCGTGCTGGTCGGCGGAGTCCGGATCCACGACTTCGTGCCGGTTGGCGCCGACGCCGGTCGTGCGACCGTAGACGGCCCGCTTTTCCCCGATGTCCCGTGCAAGAACGTAGGTCTCATCTGCCCTCTTCCGGGCCGTGGCGTCGAGCTCGACGGAGGTGGCACGCCGTGCGGCGCGGATGACGTCGGCGCAGCTCAGGTGCTGACCGTCGATGAGTATGCGGTCGCTGGTGATCGCCATCAACCCCTTGACATAGAAGTATTCACGCTTGAGGCTTCATGAAATCGTTCATTCAAATGTTTCGCAAGGCTCAGGAGGACGCCGTGGAGCAACCGCCGTCTGTGGAAGTGGCCGAGCCACCGGGCATCGGGGCAGCGACGGGTTCTGAGACCGAAACGACCCTTGATGACGCCCCGCTGAACCGCTTCCACCTCAAGATCACGGCGCTCACCTTCGGCGCGAACTTCTCGGACGGCTACCACCTGGGCATCATCGGCATCGCACTGACGCTCATCGCGCCGCAGATGCACCTCGGGCCTGTCTGGCAGGGCCTGCTCGGCGCCTCGGCACTCATCGGCATCTTCGCCGGCAGCATCGTGCTGGGCTGGGCCGCGGACCGATGGGGACGCCAGCTGCTGTACACGCTCGACTTCCTCCTCATCGCCGTCGCCTCCGTCGCCCAGTTCTTCGTCACCGGACCGACCGAGCTGTTCGTGCTCCGCCTCCTGATCGGATTCGGAATCGGCGCGGACTACGCGCTGGGTCCCACGCTGGTCGCCGAGTTCTGCCCGCGCCGCTACCGCGGCGGCTTCCTCGCCTCGCTCACCGCGATGTGGACGATCGGCTACATCGCGGCGTACTTCATCGGCAATTACGTGATCGGGTTCGGCGGGGACAGCTGGCGCTGGCTGCTGGCCAGCAGCGCGCTGCCCGCCGTCTTCGTCCTCCTCATGCGCATCGGGACACCCGAGTCGCCGCGCTGGCTCATCAGCAAGGGGCGGATCGAGGAAGCGAAGACCGTCGTCGCCAAATACATAGGCCCGAACATCGACATCTCGGGCCTCCTGACCCGGGGGCAGGCCGAAGAGTCCTACGACTACCGCGAGCTGTTCCGCCGCCGCTATCGCCGCAACACCCTCTTCGGTGTTCTGTACTACAACTGTCAGGTCATCCCGTACTTCGCCATCTACACGTTCCTGCCCGTCGTGATGGTGCGGGTGGGGCTGGCTGACGAGGAGTTCCTCAGTAACGGTCTGCTCAACCTGTTCCTGCTGCTGGGCGGGCTGATCGGGCTGTGGTTCGTGGCCCGTTTCACGCGGCGGGGCTTCCTCATCACCTCGTTCTTCGTGATGGCGCTTGCCCTCGGTGTGATCGGGGTGTGGCCCGACGCGCCGACGCTGCTGCTG
Source organism: Streptomyces sp. NPDC002790 (assembly GCF_040295505.1). Classification (NCBI taxonomy): domain Bacteria; kingdom Bacillati; phylum Actinomycetota; class Actinomycetes; order Kitasatosporales; family Streptomycetaceae; genus Streptomyces; species Streptomyces sp. NPDC002790. The sequence goes on from NZ_JBEOVM010000047.1 coordinate 40,420, forward strand.
TTCCCGCTGTTCCTCGTGTTCACCTTCACGATGTCGGCATCCTCCAACCTCGATCAGGTCTATCCCCCGGAGCTCTTCCCCACTCAGGTCCGCAGCTCGGGGGTGGGCCTGCTCAACGGACTCAGCCGCGTGGGTTCCGCGATCGGAACGTTCCTGCTCCCGATGAGCCTCTCGGCGTTCGGCTTCTCCGCCTCCATGATTGCCCTCACAACGCTGCTGGTACTGGGAGCCGTGGTGTCGTTGGCCTGGGCGCCCGAGACCAAGAACGCCCATCTGGACTGACTTCAGGTCTGTGGTGGCCCAAAGCCCGGCCCCCATCGGGTACGTCGTCTTCGAGCCCGTCCGTCGCCTGGCCCCTGGCAACGGGCGGGCTGAAGTATGAGCCAGGGAGGTGCCACCGAATCCGCAGCTGTGACGGGGCGTGGTCAGTCGGAAGTGGACGGTTTGCCGCGGCCCTGCTCCTGCGATGTCATTGCGGCCTCGGCCTCGGCCTTCGCCTTGTTCACCGCGGCGGCGGCCTGCTTGGCGACCTCGTCAGCTGCCGCGGATGCGTTGGTCTTCGGACTCGACTCGATCTCCGGAGTCGCGACATGGTCCGCAGTGCCTTCGGCGTCGTCGGCATCGGCGTCCGCGGGCTTCACGTTCTTGGGCAGCCCCATCTCGGAGTGGTCACCGAAGGCGCTGGAGACCGAGCGCACTGCTTCGGTCAGTTCTCCGGGGATCACCCAGAACGTGTTGTTCTCGCTCTTCGCCAGGTGCGGCAGCGTCTCGAGGTACTTGTAGGCCAGAATCTTGGGGTCGGCGTTGTTTCGATGGACGGCCTGGAAGACGCGCTCCACCGCCTTCGCCTCGCCGTCCGCCCGCAGGATCATGGCCTGCTGCGTGCCCTGTGCCTCCAGGATGTCCTTCTGCTTCGTGCCCTCTGCGGTCAGGATCTTGGACTGCCGTTCCCCTTCGGCGTGGAGGATGGCGGCGCGCTTGTCGCGCTCGGCGCGCATCTGCTTCTCCATCGCCTCCTTGATCGTGTTCGGCGGGTCGATGGCTTTGATCTCGACGCGGTTGACGCGGATGCCCCACTTGCCGGTGGCATCGTCGAGGACAGTGCGGAGCCGTGTGTTGATCTCCTCGCGAGAGGTGAGTGTCTCCTCCAGGTCCATGCTGCCGATGACATTGCGCAGCGTGGTCACAGTGAGTTGATCGATCGCCTGCAGGTAATTGGCGACCTCGTAGGCCGCCGACCTCGGGTCGGTGATCTGGTAGTAGAGCACGGTGTCGATGTTCACCACGAGGTTGTCCTCGGTGATGACCGGACTGGGGTCGGACGAATACACCTGTTCGCGCACGTCCAGTTTGGTGTTGACCCGGTCCGCTACTGGCAGTACGAGGTTCAGGCCGGGCTGCAGCGTTCGGCGATAGCGGCCGAACCGTTCGATGTTGTAACGGCGGGCCTGTGGCACGATCCGGACGGAGGTGACCACGAGGAAGATGACGACGATGGCCGCCACCAGAATGGGGATGACTACTGGGTCCACGATTTCCTCCGTCGTTGGGAGTCAGCCGGTCATGGAAGGAGATCGCGGGGATAGACCACGGCTGTCGCGCCCTCGATCTCCATGACATCGACCATTGCTCCTGCGGGGATGACTTGGGTTTCATCGAGGGTGCGAGCGGACCAATCCTCGCCGGAGAGTTTGATCAGGCCGCGAGTCGCGGTGACTTCCTGCATGACTTCGGCGCACTTTCCGATCAGTGCGTCGGTGCCCTCCTTTATGAGGGGAGACTGTGTAAGGTGGCGCATAGCAACCGGCCGTACGAGGAAGAGGCCCGCTGCCGCGGAAACTCCGAGTGCTACGAGTTGGCCCAGCAGGCCGACACCCACTCCGGCGACCACGGCAGTAACCAGCGCAGCGCCTGCCAACAGTCCGCAGACCAGGGCCAGCGTGAAGAACTCCGCGGCACCGAGCCCCAGCGCAACGAGCAGCCAGACGAACCATGGCATGGCGATCAGCCTCCCTCGGCGGGATCTATACACAACGCTACCGGTTCGCACATCAGACAGAACAGATTGGACCGGCAGGGAGTCAGGACGCCGGTGGTTCACTGCCGCGGTGGATGCGTACGCCTGCTGTGTGCGTTCGCCGCAGGGGAGGGGAAGCGGAGAGGGAACAGCTGCCTCCCCCGACCCGTCGTGCAGCGCGTTCCCGACCGGCGTGGAGAGCACTACCGGCTGCGGGCGCTCGTTGCACTCTCGCACCGCAACCAACCCGCTGGCCGCGTCCTCAACCTCGCGGGTCAGTACACGTGAGCTGGACCTCCGACCGCCCCCGCTTCGAGCAGCCCGGTCCGCGCGACTCGCAGGACGAGGCGGCACCGGTCGGGACATGACGCCGGGGGTTTGCAGACGCGGGCAGCCGGAGCGTTCCACTCCAAGCAGGCGCGCGGACAGTCAGACGGCCGCGGCGCTGACTCCGATGATTTTTCCGTAGCGGACCGCGTCTGGCATCACGCGGTGGCAATAGGCCTCGGCCCGGCCGCCGCTGCAGCCACGCTGGAACGGGTAGCGCCATCCGCACGACCTGCCATTCCGCCTCCGTCATGTCCGAGCCGGAACCCGCACTACGGTCCGGCCCGTCCGCAGCATTCCGGAACCTGTGCGCAAGACAATCGCAGGGCGACACGCGGGAGTTGGACGGGACGCACGTGGTTACGCAAGATTGTGAAAAAGGGGCCTCCTCGGTGCTTTTGAGCTTCGCAACTCCGAGCTACCGAGAGGCCCCTCCTTCATGAGCCGACACCTCAGCGATCACCCGATCCAGAACCCAGTTCGACGATCACGCCCGCCGAACGGTATGCGGATGACTTCTTGGATTTGCACTCCCTCGGGCCCGCGGGGCGGGGTCAGTGTGTGGCCAGTAGGCGTGTGTACTCGTGGCGCCAGGGGTGTGCTTCTTCCAGTTGGGCGCTGAGTGCGATGAGTGTGGCCTCGTCCGCGGGCCGTCCTGCCAGCGAGACGCCGACCGGGGTCCCGGTGTGGGGCGTCCAGTACAGAGGGAGGCTGACTACCGGCTGGCCTGTCATGTTGTAGGGGCTGGTGAACGCGCTGAAGGCGCTCTGGCGGTGGAGGTTCACCAACGGGTCGCCCGACTCGTCGAAGTGCTCGATCGACTGCGGCAGTGTCGCCAGGGTCGGGGTCAGTACGGCGTCATAGTCCTGCGTTGCGCTTACTGCGGCGCGAGACGAGCGGTGCATTGCGGTCAGCGCGGCTGCGAATGTCTCGCCGCTCACTCCGCGTCCGTACTCCCGCCAGGCCCGCGTCACCGGCCGCAGCAGCGCCTCTTGTTCGGCGTCGAGGGCATGGCCGAGGGACTGCACGCCCCATGCCGTCACGAAGTGCTCGCTGATCTCGGGACTGAAGGGTGTGGGGATGTCCTCCACGGTGTGCCCGAGGCGTTCCAGGAGGTGGGAGGCGTGTTCCCAGGCGGCCAGGCACTGCGGGTCCACGGTCATGCCCTGCGCGGCAGGTGTCGCGTACCTGCCGATGCGCAGTCTGCGTGGGGGGCGGTCCGCGTGGCCGAGGAAAGATTCGCCGGATGGCAGCGGGGCTGCCCAGTGGGGGTCGCCGGGTTCGGGCCCTGCCAGGATGTCGAGCAGTGCGGCCGCGTCGCGCACCGAGCGTGCCAGGGGGCCCTGCACGGACAGGCCGGTCGTCTCGGCGCCGGCCGGCCCGGAACTGACACGGCCACGTGAGGGCTTGATGCCGAACAGTCCGCACACGCTCGCCGGGATGCGGATCGAGCCGCCACCGTCGCTGGCGTGGGCGACGGGCACCAGGCCGAGTGCCACCGCGACGGCCGAGCCCCCGCTCGACCCGCCGGCCGACAGGGCCGGGTTCCAAGGGTTGCGGGCTGGTCCCACGATGTCGTTGTCGGTGTAGCAACAGCATCCGAATTCAGGGGTGTTGGTCTTTCCGAGGCTGATCGTGCCGGCGTTCCGCAGGCGCGTCACGCTGTGCGCGTCGAGGGTCGGCACCCGCGACGCGAATGCCTTCGAGCCGAACGTGGTGGTCACACCTGCCGTGTCCACCAGGTCCTTGACGGCTGTCGGGACCCCGAACAGTGCAGAGGTGTCCCGGTGTGCGGCGGGCGTGGCGTCGGCGTGCGCCGCGGTGGCCAGTGCTGCCTCGTTCGTGCGGGTGATGAACGCGCCGAACTGTTTGTCGTGGGCGTCGGCGCGCTCGATGTGATGACGTACCAGGTCCACGGCGGAGACCTGGCCCGCGCGGACGGCGGCGGCCTGCTCCAGCGCGGTCAGTGCGTGCAGCTCGGTGGGGGCGCTCATGCGCGGGCACCTTCTTCCTCTTTGCTGTGCATCTCGGACATCTGGCGGGCCACGGCCTCTTCGTGGTCGGTGAGGTCCCGCTTTGCGTCCCGTGGCCGCCACCGGCCCGACATGACGAACACGAACGGCAGGAACAGTGCCTGCCCGCCCAGGCACACCCACCACCAGGCCTGCCACTGGCCCGGGGTGTCGGCAGCGGCCTGCTCGACCTCGGCTCCGTGTTCGCTGAGCGCCTTCAGCTGCGGTGCCGCCTTCTGTACGGTCCGCAATCCGGCGGCACCGACCTCGTCCTGCGCGCGCGCCTGCAGGGTCGGAGGTACCTTTCCCGGTGCGTACGCGTCTAGTTGGGCGAACAGCTTCGGGTGGGCAGCGCGGACCTTCAGCGCGGGAGCCGCCTGTACGGAGGCCTGCTTGACCTCGGCGCCGTGCTCGATGAGCGGGGTCGCCGAGTGCACGATGAGCGGCAGCAGGGCAGCGGAGAGGGCGACCGTGATCCGCACGACCCAGCCCCAGATCGCCAGCCCGGTCGCCGTGGCCGCTGGGTTGTGCCGCTCGACGGTCTCGGTGAAACTCGCCATCCATGGCGAGTAGGCGACACCACTGGTCACCCCGATCCCCACGACGATGAGGGCGAACGTGTAGTAGCCGGTGCCCGGTTGGGTGGCGCGCAGGGCGAACGCCGCGGTGAAGCCGATCGAACCGAGTGCGCCGAGGAGCATGAACGGCTTGCGTACCCGCAGCCGATCGGACAGCAGCCCCGCCACCACCAGCGACACCGCGTTGGCCCCCCAGTACCAGTTGAGCAGGGCGTTCGCGCGCTGCGGTGTGTAGCCGAACGTGGTCGAGAAGTAGAGCACGAAGTTGCCGACGGCCGCGTAGTACAGCAGGAGGTACAGGCTGATAGCGACCGCCGAGCCGATCACGTCCAGGCGCATCATCTGCCGCCACTGCCCGTGCAGCGCCGCCTGTGTGTCGATGCCCTTGGCACGCGCCTCGACCAGCGCACGGTCACGCAGGCTCACCATGATCTGGTCGCGCAGTGCCGGCGCGAGCTCTCGCAGCCCGAACAACGCGACGACGAACAGCACGAGCCCGCTGATCCCGGCGAAGCGGATTTCGTCCTGCCAGTTCGTTCCGCCGCCGTAGGTGCGGGAGGTCACCGCGGTGACGACGAGACTGCCGATGATCGGTCCCATGGTCCAGTAACCCATCGCGGAAGCGCGGCCGAGCTGCGGCGAGAAGTCACGGATCAGCGCCGGGGTCGCCACCAGGATCATGCCCTCGACGAGCGCGACGGCGCAGTATCCGAGCAGGTAGCTCATCTTGTCCGGCGCGTGCGGCAGTGCGAATGTGGTGAGCAGACCGACCACGAGCAGGCCGTAGACCACGATGTTGGCCCGTCCCCACCGGTCGGCGAGGCCCGCCGCCAGCGAGGCGAAGGCACCCACGGCGTTCGCTGCGACCGAGATGTACACGAAGTACCGGAGCGACATGTCGTACTCGCCGATGATGGCGGTCGACACCGCGTACTGCACGTAGAGCTGGTAGTAGAGAATGATCGTGACGGCCACCACGATCCCCAAGTACCAGTAGCGCGGCAGGCGTTCGGGATACCGGTTGAGCCGCCGGTTGCCGAGTCGGCGCAGGACCGATCCCCGCGCTGTGGTACTCGGGTGCTGCGCCGCCGCAGGCGTGATCGACACCGTGCCTCCCAGTCCGGTTTCCGTGAACCCACGGCATGTCACTGTGCGCGTGGAGTGGCCCGACGGTAGTACCGACTGGTTGGTATGGGGAAGAGGCCGGAGCCGAGAAGAGTCGCGACGGACCAGCTGGGCCGAGTGCCCGGGGTCCTGCCCGCGATTCGCGTGGACCGGGCGGTCGCGTTGTTCAGTCGATGTCACCCCGGGACGTGCCCATCTTCAGGCCGGCGATCCAGTTGATGGAGGCGGTGCTGGTGTCTGCGCCGAAGTGGGTGCCCCAGCGTGGCTTGTTGCCCAGGTCGTCCCAGGTTTGGGCGTCGGCGCGGGAGCCGTCCTTGTAGACGGACAAGGTGCCCTGCCCCGCGGAGTTGGTGTTCTGGTCGTTGGTGCCGTTGGACTTCCACGGGTATACGGTCTGTGCGTTGCTGGTCTTGGTCATGGAGTCCCAGCCGAACCAGTACGTGCTGTTGTTCCTGGACGTGTACTCGCCTGTCGAGGTGCGCACGCCGTGTCCTTCACAACGCGCCGTGCCGATGGGCTTGTTGAACTTGAAGAACGTGCCGTGTCCGTCGTTCCAGTTGCCCGTCGTGACGCTGCCGGGGCCGTCGCGCAGTGTGTTGGTGAGGACGCCGGCGCCCTGGGAGGCGTCGCCGTCCCAGATGGCGGAGGCGTGCGCGGGGGAGACGCAGAACGTGAGGGCGCAGCCGGCGGCGGCCGCCGCGGTGGTGACGACCTTGCATGGGGTGCTGCGTTCGTCGCAGATCAGGTGGTGTTTGCTGCCCGTCTTCCGTCGGTCGACTGGCGACGGACCAGTGTCGGCGCCCCCTTCTTTTCGCGCGGATGTGGGAGCCGTCCACGCACGCGCGGGACCGGTCGAGTTCGCCGGCCGCGTTCAGCTTGGTGAGCAGGATGCGGTGCAGTTGGCCGAAGACCCCAGCCTGCCGCCAGCGCTCCAGGCGCCGCCAACAGGTCTGTCCGGAACCGAACTCCGGCTCCAGTGAAAGGAGTTGTCAGGCCATGTCGTCGTGCAGGACGTACAGGATGCTCTGCAGACACAGCCGGTCCGCCGTCGGCCGCGGACCCGGCGACTTCTCCGGCCAGGGCGGCGGCAGCGGCTCGATCAGCGCCCACAAGTCCTCGTCCACGATCCACGGCCGGGTGCTCACATCCTCCCGAACGGCGGAACCGTCACGTCGGTCACGCCGGACCAGGGCACTTCAACAAGATCAAAATACGAGCTCGTAGGACTCGGTCTCATGCTGCAACCGTCCTTGGAGTGACTGGTTGCCAGGCTGTTCGCCGACCTGGGCATGGATGGGGATCTTGGTGATGTCAGGGCGTAACGGGGAGGCTAGCGGGGTGTCGCGAGTACGTCCCGGAGTACGTTCGCGAGCGTGACGCGGGCCAGTTCGTGTCTCAGGGTCTCCTCGATGCCCTCGTAGACGTTCTGCATCGCCGGCTGGATGCCGTGACCCACCACGC
>NZ_JBEOVM010000048.1:0-46202 GCF_040295505.1 Streptomyces sp. NPDC002790
GTGTGGTGCACCGGGCCCGGCTATGGCTGGTCAATCCGACCAGAGGTAATCGAGAAAGGTAAGCCATGCGCATTCGCGTTGTTGACTCACACAACATATTCACCGACCACGAATCCCACATCAGTGCGGGGGAGATCTATTCCGCGCTCAAGGAATCCCCGCACGTTCACCGCCGCCTGTTCTTGAGTCTCGGTAAGGGCACAACGGTTGACCGGCTGGACTCCGGCAAGGGGCGAAAGATCTACGGGCCCGCATGGGTGCACATCGACGCTTACGCGGACGGCAATATCACGCAGAGGGTGAGCTAGCCGTGACCGTTAAGCCTCTCAAGCTCAAGGCGAGCAAGGAATACCGGATCGTACTTAGCGACGACGACTGGTCGACGCTGGCCGCAATGATCCTGATTCAGCGTGAACGCTCCCGCTACACCAGGGAGATTGACCTACTGCGTGACGCGTGGTGGGCCATTGTCGAGCAGCGGCAGGACGGCGCCGTATGGCTCCGTGGCCGCGAACTGCACTGGATAGGCGTGATGAACGTCGCCGGGCACTCATTTTCCGCAGACCTGTTGCGCATCGGGGAAAGCCTGCTCGTACAGCTCGAAAAGGTGGAGGCCAACGCGTGAACCCCCGCGAGTTGGCGTATCTGGTCCGGCGGTCGGGCGGCTCCGTGCACGGCTCGTGCGGGGACTGGACAGACCTGGAATTCCCCACACTCGTACGGGCTGTCGCGTTCCTGTCCTCCATGGAATGGGCGGACGTAGCCCAACTCCGTGACGTCGTAACCGGTCTGCGCACGACGGTCGTCGTGCAAATCCCTAACGCTGCGGTCGCTCACTGGGGCACCGACGAACATCTAGCGCAATACCTCTCCTCCTGAACGTGCCGGGCCCCGTGAGTAGCGGGTCCGGCTAACCCTCGAAAGGCATTCACGTGAGCATCTACGACGACGGCGCAGCCGAAACCAACAAGACCCGTGCCCACTGGGCATTGACTGCCCTTGAAGCATTCGGACAGCAGACCGGACAGAAGGGAGACGAATATTTCACCGGAACTCTCACCATGTCGGAGGACGCGTTGAGGGAGGTGGCGGGCGATCTCCTGGCCAACATCTTCCACCTGGCCCGCTTGAACGACGTTGCCCCTGCGCTGCTGGTCGCCTCGGGCGCAATGCACTTCGCAGAAGAAGTCGAGGAGGAATGGGCGGAGATGGAACAGGACGCCATCGAGCAAGCGGCCAACGAGCTTACGGAGGACTTCCGCTCGCGCGGGCTGCCGCAGCTTGAGGCGTTCCTCAAGGGAGAGGCGAAGTAATGCGAGTCAACGTGTGGACCGGAATGGTCGAGTGCTCCGACTGCGGCATGGACCTTGCCGCGTACCCCAGTGACTACGACATAGGCCCGGAGGGCTCCGTGTACTGCGGTCACTGCGAGAACGAGCGGCACGAGTGCCCCGAAGGGGTTGCCGCTCGCGTGCTGCGGGACGCCGTGAAGCGGATACGTGCGCATGAGGCCGACTGGCTCGCCACGCTCCGCGAAGAGGTCCCCTCGTACGACCTGGAAGAGAACAACGCGGACCAGGGCGAGGAGGCCAACCGCATGGACGAAGTCCAGACGGACCAAGCCTTTGACGCTCAACTCCTGCTCCGTGACCTCCTGGAGAAGTTCGCGGCGGTGACCGCGTGAAGATCCCGGACGCCTACTTCGACGAAGAGCAGCCGGACGGCACGGCGCGGGAGTTCTGGGTGCGGGCGGGCGGTTACGTCCGTCACACCCTGGAGATTCAAGGGGCAGGCGACGCCCTTGAACTCGTGTGGATCACGGACTCCCTTGCGGACTCCGGCGCGCACATCGATTCGCGATCGGCCATGCAGATCACGCGCGCTGACGCTCTGAAGATGATCCGCACGCTTGAGCAACTAACCGCGCACTGACGCGCTTTGCCTCGGGCCGCCTGCCACCTGGTGAGCGGCCCTTTGCATGGCCTGTCAGCACGACAGGACCGCTCGACACCAACCCGAAGGACAGCCAATGCGGCACCGCTGTGCCCGATTCCACGAGATCTACGACGACTACTCCCACGCGGCCGACACTGACGAGAGGTACGCGTGCGACCGCGAGAACGTTGGCCAGGCGAAGACGCTCCGCGCCTCGGCCTACTCAACGCGCCGCACTATGGCCCGGCGGCTGGAAGGGCACATCCGTCACTGCCGTCTGTGCGGGTGACGACATGACCCGTACTCCAACTCCGAGCATCTACGTCGCGAGTCTCGCCGACTACAACGCCAGTCGCCACCACGGCGTTTGGATTGACGCCGACCAGGACGCGGAAGAGATCCGCGCCCAGATCAAGACCATGCTCGACCGCTCGCCCACGGGCGACGCCGAGGACTACGCGATCCACGATTGCGAGAACTTCGGAGCCGTGGAGCTGTCCGAGTTCATCAGCATCGACGATGTGGCCACGCTCGCCAGGCTCGTCACTGAGCATCCGCCCGAGCTGGTCGCCCACTTCCACGGCGAGGGATACGCGGTCGACGAGATCGGGGACGAGATCGAAGACCGGTCCCGCGGCGTGTGGGAATCGCTCGCCGATCTCGCGCTGGAGGACATCGGGGACGACCTCCCCGAGCGCTTCCAGGACCACCGATGGACGCTCGCGAAGGCAATCGCCAACGACTGGGAGCACTCCGGCTCCTACCTCACTATCCGTACGAGCGACGGCGTAGCCGTCCTGAGCAACGACTGAGAGAGAACGATGCCCGAGATCAGCTATCAGGCCGCATGGAATCCCGAGGAGCAAGAGGTCACCGTCATTCAGAACGTGTGGGCCGGAGTGTCCGGACCCTTCGGAAGCTGGCCGGCCGCCACGCGGGCCGAGGCGGAAGACGTGCTCCTTCGGCAGGGCTACGCGCCCGCGGGGCAGTGGAAGGAGACCAGGTACGGGGGCCACTGGGCCGACATCGTGTGGCTCGGTCGGTGACCGCTATGCACTGCGACTTCTGCCACCCCACGTCACCCGTGTACGTCTACGTGATCCCCATGGGCTTCCTGCCTCCGATCGTGCGGGGAACCGCTCGCGTCGATCAGTTCGATGATGGCCGTTGGAATGCGTGCACCTTGTGCGCCGAGATCATCGACCGCCTCGACATCCCCTCGCTCGTGAGACGCGTCGTCGCCGAGCTGACCGCTTTCGGGACGCCCGGCCTGCATGACCGTGCGGGCCGTCGCTTCTATGCACGTGCTCTCTCTGCGTCGTACCGAGTTGTCCTGTCCCACCCACTGAAAAAGGAGATCTTGACGTGACCACCTGGATCATGTCGCTCGCCGAGCGGAGCCGCCCGGACGTGCCCAACTATGCAGAGGACGTGAGCCCGTTGACGGCTCGGGCCGCGGTCCTGGTCGACGACTTCGCGGACCTGTTCGCGATCTTCAAGGGGTGGCGCGAGCACTTCGGGGACGACATCACTACTTACGCCATGCCCTTCGAAGACGGCGAGGACGCGGCCACGAAGTGGACGGAGTGGGGCCCCACGTACCGGCTCGACCACATACCCGGCGGCTGGATTCAGGTCAGCCCCGACATTGACGCCAAGCCCAACGGGCGGCCACTGACCACGCCGACGCTCGGCCACACCACCGCTCCCGCCGTCGAAGGGGCGTGACCGGCATGGGCAAGGGCTCGACGAAGAGCGAAGTACAGCACGCCAAGCAGCGGGACGACGGGCGCGCCGGTTGCTGGTCCTGCGGAAAGCTGGCCACCCGCTGGATGGACATGGAGCGGTACGGCATCCGTCGCTGGCTGAGCACGGCCTACTGCGACGAGCACGGGGACTGGGAGTCCGATCAGGCCGGTCACAAGGAACGACGCATCAAGGAGGTAGGCCAGTGAGCCGCATGAAGACGTACATCGAGGACGCTCGGGAGGTCGAGCAGTCGGCCGGCCTGGCCGCACAGCACAGCACCGCACGGGAACGGATCGATGCCATCACCCGGACGTTCGAGCTGTGCGGGACGCTCGCCCGCCAGTACCACGACCCGCGGACCGTCGCCGGGATGCTCGTGCACCGCGCGGCCGACTCGTTCAGGACCGCTCGGAGCACTCAGTGGACGGAGGTCGCGGCATGAAGCCCCCGACTCCGCAGGAGAGTTACGACCACATCATGGGCGCAAGCCCCGACTACTGGTCCTGGTGGGACCTGGACAGCAACGTCAGCGGCCTGGGGGACGCGCCGGATGACTGGATCGTGAAGGGCACTATCGAGAACCCCTACGAGGACAGCCCCGCGGAGCTGCCGGTGCAGCTCGGTCACGTGGAGATCGTCCGGGCCATACGCAAGATCGCCGCCAAGGAGGCAGGCAAGTACGTCTCCGACTCGGCCCAGAAGTCCTGTTCGGACTTCATCTTCCGGCGCGACGAAGCCGACTTCGACGCCGGAACGGCCGACGAGGTTCTACAGGTCGCCGTACTGGGCGAGGTCGTCTACGGCTAGGTAGTGCCGTGACCGAGCTGCTCACGCCTACTGTCTGCCGTCTCCCTGTGGTGGCTCAGCCACCTGCCCGGGTATGAGGATGGACAGGGTAGTGCGCGCTTCACGTCGCAGCGTGTTACGCCGAGCAAAGGTTGCAGTGAGAGCGAGGATTGAGACGGTTCCGCCGTAGAACACAGCAGCAACGATCGAGAGGAGCCCGATTGCCATCGGGCACGCACCTTTCTTCCCCCGTCCGGCCCGCCGTGGCTCAAGTCCGGGGCAGGCGTTGATGCGCTATCTCTCCAAGATAGGCGCGCGTGCACCACCGGTCTACCCATCACAACCGAATAGCAACACCAGCCGAGCGGACGCCAGTTGGCGGGCCGCTCTCTTCATGCCCGCGTAACCGCGGACGTGCCTTTGGTGGGGGCCAGGTCTACGGGCCTGGCCCCTCGCCATGGGTGCTCGACAGAAAGGGAGCAACACATGGAAGCGCTATGCCACGGCTGCAAGGCCAAGGGAGAGGAGACCGTGGCGGTCGCGATCATCGCCGTCGGAGTGAAGGTCTGGGATCTGTGCCAGGTCCACGCCGACAGATTTGCGGGCTATCTCGCGGATGCATTCCAGGACAGCGGAGACCTTGAGGCCGTCAGGGAACGGCCCTCGGTCGTCGTCACGGGCGAGATCCCCGGATACGACCACGCCACCGCTCGGACCGCCATCGAGAACCTGGGCTACCGCATCGCCGGTCACGTCCAGGAGGACACCGCGGTCATCGTCTGTGGGCTGCGCCCCGCGCAGCACAAGGTCGACGAAGCCCGCGAGCACAACACCCCTGCATTCGATGGGACGCAGCCCAAGGCACTGGCCCGAGCAGTCGCCGCGGGAGACCTGGAAAGTCTCGTCGGCCTCGGCGTCGATGACCTCCCGTCCGTGCAGGCGATGCAGCCCAAGAAGACGGCCGAGGACATCAAGGCCGAGCGCGAGGCGGAGGCCACTCGCGCATGGGCCTCCGGCATCGGCTTCGAGTTGGACCCCGCCGACGACATCCCGCCCGCCATTCGTGCGGCGTACGCGCAGGCCCACGCCCCCGCGGCCTGACCCCCACAAGGAAGGCAAGACCAATGTTCGACACCATGAAGTACGGGCCGATAGGAGAGGCCGTCGAGAAGGCGATGCCTGGCACCGAGGCCGACCCGATCGGCGTCTACGCCTCGACGCTCTCTCTGTTCTCGGCCGCCATCAACGGCCATGTCCGTACCGAGAACGGCCGGCCGGTCGCGATCTGGACCGTGCTCGCCGGCCGTTCCGGCATCGGGTGCAAGGGCACCGCCTACCGCAACGCCCGCTCGCTCATGGGCGCCCAGTTCGACGGCTTCTTCTCCACGCGAATCATCTCCGGCATCTCCTCCGGCCCCTCCCTCGTCGGCAACCTCTACGGCATCGAGCTGGCCTCCATGGGCAGTGAGGACGGGCCGGACAGCCGGGCCCTGATCATCGAAGAGGAGTGGGCGGAGATTCTGAAGCGTGCGAAGCGCTGCCCAACCTTCGACCAAAAGCTCCGCACCGCTTGGGATGGCGGCGAGATCCAGAACCGGACCAAGGGCAAGGACGGGACGGGCGACGTGCAAAGGGTCGACACCCCGCTCCTCGGCTTCCACGTCCACATCACTCCGGGCGAGTGGGCCAAGTTCGTGTCCGCGACCGCGGCACTCGGCGGCTCCTACAACCGACTGCTCCCCGTTCTCGTCGAGCAGTCGAAGATGCTGCCCTACGGCAAGCGGGCCCCGATCAAGGCTGACCTCCGTCTGGCTGAGGCGTACAGGTGGGCCAAGGCCAAGCCGCGGGAGATTGCCCTCGCCAAGGAGGCGTACAAGACCTTCGACGAGATCCGCGCGTTCATGCTCGGCAAGATGGCGAACACCCCCGAGCACATCGCGGTGTACTTCGAGCGCACCGCGGAGCAGGTACTCCGGGTGGCCGCGGTCCTCGCTGCCTCGGAGATGAAGACCCGCATCTCGAAGAAGGCACTCCAGGCCGCGTGGGCGTTCGTCCAGTACTCGATCAACTCGGTCGAGAAGTTGGTCACCGAGGCCCACGACGGCGGCGCCGCCAAGGTAAAGAGCCTGCCGGACATGATCCGCGAGGTACTGAAGCGTCACGGTGGTGAGGCCACGTCCACGCTCCTACTCCGCTCCCTCCAGGCACACACCAACGCCGCGGGACTCAAGGAGACCGTCGACCAGCTCGACGACGTCGAGCACTACAAGGGCAAGTCGCAGACGAGCGGGCCCAAGCCGACGATCTACCGGCTGATCACGGACGAAACGAAGCGGCAGAAGCCCGACGAGCGGGCCGAGGAAGCCCCTGCGCTCCAGCTCGTACCGGAGTCGAAGCCCAAGTCCGCCCCGAGGAAGGCGGCCCCCAAGAAGGTCGTCATCACTAACCCGCAGCCGCAGCCGGCCGCGGCCAATCCGTTCGCAGCGCTGCTGTGACATCGAGATGAAGGAGGGCTATGGCCCTGGAAGACATGCTCGCCGGCCTCAAGGTCGGCGACTACGTGACAGCCACTGGCCAGGACACTCGCGGGCACGAGGTGACCCGCACCGCGACGTTCCTCGGGCGGCCGAAGCCGGTCACGCTCCAGCGGAGCGGAAGGAAGGTGAAGGGGGTCCGCCTGTACGTCGGAGCCGAAGGCACGGACCTCGACGAGCGATCGACATGGGTCATGCTCACCGACGACTTCGGCGCGGTCGAGAAGGCAACGCCCACCTGGCAGAACTCCGAGCTGCGGAATGTGCCGGGCGTACGGATACAGAACCCCAACGTGCGGATCTACTTCGGGGGTAAGGGAGGGAAGCGCTCCTCGGAACCGGACGAGCCGGTCGTCCTCGCGGGCATCCGCCACATCGGGGAGGGCCGGTACGAGATCTACGACGTGGACAGCGGGGACGTACTGCTGACCGGAACACTGTCGGCACAGCTCTGGTGGCTGCACGCGAGGGCCACGGCCTCCAAGCCCGAGCCGGACTCGGAGTCGCTGTCAGACACCGCGGCTACTGTGGTCGAAGACCTCGGTCAGCCCGTCCGCCACGTGGTGACGGGTGACCTGGTCGGCTACCTCACGCCCGACAGGTTCACGCCGATTGACCAGGTGAAAGAGCAGTGACAGAGAAGCTGGTGTGCCTCGACTCCCGGCACGGCGGATGCGCCGGAGAGGTGATGTACCGGGAGAGCACAAGCGGCACCGGGACCACCGTCCCGCGATGCGACCAGCACGCAGCCATGGCCCGAGCACGGGCCGAGAAGCGCAGGCAGAACAGAGGCGAGTGAACCCGTCGAACATGCCGAAGAGGCGGCCCGCACACATCGTGCAGGGCCGCTTTTCTTCGCTCGCAAGCAAGTGGAACCGACTGGCGACAGAGGCGACGAAAGCGTCAGATTAGCCCTCATATAGGGTGATCGAAAGATCAACCAAGGAGGGGGCTCCGGTGAGCAACGGCTACAAGGACGCGAAGCAGGCCGCTGAGGACACGCAGAAGATGATCTGGGGGACCTGGTTCTTCACCGGGATCGTCATGATCACGCTGGCGATCCTCACGGAGGACGTGTTCCTCCTCGGTCCGGTCCTCGACTTCGTCGCCGCCTGGGGTTGGATACCCGCCACGATCATCGCCATCGTCCTCTCGGTCATGGTCGAGATGCGGCGGGACGACGCAAGGAAGAACGCCAACGGGGTTGGCTTCTGAGGAGGGGAACATGACGAACGAGAAGCACTGTGCTGACTGCGGCGTGAAGATGGATGCGAGTGAGAAGCACTCGGAATGTCGGCACTGCCGCAAGTGCGTGGACGTGAACTGCATCGCGCAGCACGAGAGGCGTAGCCAGCGGTAACGCAAGAAAGGCCCCCGGCCTGTCCCATGAAGGGACGGCCGGGGGCCTTTCTGTTTGCCCAGTGAATGACATGGACACGGCTCCAATGATTCATTCACTCACGGCACTCTCTCAATCCCCCCGGGCGGTACCCCTACCGCCCGAAAGCCTGTGAATGATTCGTCTCGTACTCGGCGAGCCGCATGTGCAGCTCGGCCAGAGCATCGTTCGGCGAGGTCTCGTGCAGAGCCTCGCGGGTCTTGCCGTCCTCAACCCGCTGCGCGACCTCGCCAACGCCGAGCAGTGCACCGACGACGGCTACCAGGCCGTACCAGTCGATGTCCGGAAACCGGGCAACCAGGAGGGGGACGAGGGCCGCGACGACTGCGGCGATACGGACGGAGTGGGCGCGAAGAAACGACATGGGAACTCCTCTGTGGGGGTGGCTACTTCATGAGACGGGCCCAGGTGTCCGGGCCGGGGTAACCGTCAGCGTTCGAACCGGTCCAGCCCTGCGCGCGCTGAAAAGCACGGACGGCATTGCGGTCGGAATTGGTCCAGCGCGGTCCGGGGCCGAAGGAGTAGAACCGGCCGTACCCCTTCTTCACCAGCGCGGTACCTAGCTGCGTGACGTACTGGTTGACCTGGCCGGCCCTGAACTTCGAGGCGCCGGGGAACGCCGGAGTCTTCGGCTTCGGCTTCGGCTTGGGCTTTGCCGGGGCCTTGTCCGGCACGGTCACCTTGTCGCCGGGGTGGATCACGTTCGGGTTCTTGATCTGAGGGTTCAGCCCGATCACGGTTGCCACGGAGACGCCGGCTGCTGCCGCGATGGCTCCGAGAGTCTGCCCAGCCTTCACGATGACCTTCTTGGTCTTCCCGCTCGGCTTCTTCCCGCTCGAACCGCTCGACGGCCCAGAGGCCGTGGCCTTGTACGTGAACCCGGCCTTGCCCTTCTTGCTCGGGTCCGCGGTCGTGATGCCGTCCGCGAACTTGGGGTACCCGTAGCCGTGGACGTACGCGTCACGGCGGAGCCGCTTGCGGGCCATCACCTTGTTGCCGTTGGCGTCGTTCGTGGTCGAGGTGTTGCCCTCGTAGGTGTAGATCCACTTCGAGTCGTAGGCGTAGCAGATCCCGGTGTGCGTGCTGCCGCTTGTGCCGTAGATGACCTGCGCACCGACCGCTGGATAGGCCGACCAGCGGCTCTTGTTCTTGAACCACTGCATGGCCGTGAACACGGACGCGGTCCGCGGGTAGAGACTGGCGACCCCGGCCTTGAGCGCGACCCAGCTCACCCACGTTGCGCACCACGGCTGGTAGTTGGACCATGCGAGCCCCGGAACCTGCCCGCTGTACTTCTGGTGTCCGCTCGGGCGCTCGCCGGGCGCGCGCTGCGCCTGGTAGCCGACCTCTCCCTTGGCGACCGACAGAACCTTTGATATCTGCGACATAGTGCCCCCTTTCGGGCATGAAAAAAGCCCCCTAGAAGGGGGCTGACGTGCGGGATCGCCTAGTCGGCGTCTCGCGTCGGCTCTACGGCAGAGGTCAACGGCTCGATGCCGTTCTGCCGGAGCTGGTAGGCGTAGTCCGCACTCACGTGGCGGTAGTACTCGACGAGCGCTTGCAGCTCGTAGACCGAGTCTTGGAGTGCGCCTCGCCAGCGGGCGAGGTCTTCGATGTGCTCGCGCCGGGCCTTGTCGAAAGCGTCCCTGCGCTCAAGCCAGAGCTTGATGAAACCGATCAGGGAAGCGACCCCACCTGTTCCGAACACCACACTGAGGATCTGCGATGTACCCATTGGGGACCTCCCTTCTTAGATCGTGCCGACCCACCTGATTTCGGCGAACGAGCCCCACTTGTACGAGAGCGTGACTTCCTCGTTGGCCCAGCCGAATGTGGACTCAATGCACTTGGCGGCGAACTGGACCTTCGAGCCGGCCTTGAGCTTCTGCACGGTCGAGTGCCCGCCGCACATCGTGTAGCTCGTCGACTGCGCGGGCGAGAACGTATCGACGGACGCCGCGGCGACCGCCTCACCCGTGCCGGTCGTCATGTTCGCCCCGATCGCGACCCACAGATTGTGTCGACGGTCGCCGGTGCTCACCTGCGTGTTGAAGGCGCCGCCGAGGGTGATCCGGTAGCGGCCGTCGATGGGCGCGATGAGTTGCCAGGCGGTGTCCTGGCCCATAGTCCAGTCGTCCTTGAAGGTGGGGACCATGCCGGGCCACGTCTCGTACGACGTGACCGGAGCGCCCTCCTTGCCCAGCGGGATGAACGGGATCACCGAGTACTCGTTCTTCGGCATGTCCTTGCGCTTCATGCCGATCACGCGGGCGGCCGGCGGGTTCTGGAGGAACCGGTGGACGTCGGAGACTCGCCTGTTGAACTTGGTTGCGTCCTCCAGCTCACGCGGTGCCCAGGACTCGATTGCGGGGATGCTCACGGCAGCCTCCCGACCCAGCGCAGTTCGAGGAAGGACCGGCCGTGCATGGCACGGTTGGCCAGGACGAAGTCCTTGTCCGCGACCGCGCCTGCGGAGACCGTCTCGTTCTGCTTGAGGTTGATAGTCGTAGTGATGGAGCCGATGTACCGGCCGGAGCCGTTGGAGGCGTGGTGGACGCGGCCGGGAGAGTGCGAGGCGAACGGGGCGCGGCCCGAGGTCCAGTCGCCGTCCACGAGCTGGTTCTTGCCGAGCCTGAAGTGAACGTTGTTGGCTTCGCCGTTCGTTTCGATGACTCCACCGAAGGTGACGGCGTAGATGCCATCCTCGGGGGCGGTCAGGCGCCACAGATTCGCGGTGGAGGTGGAGGTCATGGCACCGCCGGTGTTGTCGTACTCCTCGCTGGGCGCGGACCCTTCGCCCGGCGCGTACAGCGGGTACGTGAGCCACTTGTTGAACGTGAGCCACTTGCCCTTGTCGATGGCGTCGGCGGGGTTGCTGCCGACGAATGTGCCTCGCTGCCGGAGGGTCACCTTGCAGGCCGGGGGTGTGTACAGGAACTTCTGGACGTCGCGGATGTACTTGTTCATCGTGTCGGCGGTCACGACTTCGCGTTGCCGCCAGATGTGGACGAGCGGAGTCGCCATCAGGGCTTCACCCCCACCCATCTGAGTTCGAAATGCGAGATCATCTGTGCGTAGCTGCCGTCGCCTATGTAGAAGGCGTCATCGGCGTGGACGGCAAGAGACACGAAGTCGCCGGCCTTGAGCGCGACCGTGGCGGAGCCGGCCCCGACCTTCTCGGCTGCGCTGGACCGGCCGCACCCGGTGCGGACGATCGGCTTGGCGGCGATCTGGCCGCCGTTGGTCTGATTGATGTTTGCCGCGGCGAGCGCGTAGGTCAGTGTTCCGGACACGGCCCGCAGGATGATGCCGAACGACAGCTCGTAGAGGCCGTCGATGGGGGCGACGACCTTCACCGGGTCCTTGGACATCTGTCCGCCGGTGTTGTCATAGGAGTGCGTGGCGCCGACACCGGAGCCGACACGTTCGAGCGTGACGGGATACCAGGTCTTCGCGGCCTTCTGCTCGCTGGCCTGGTTGGCGATCGTGCGGCGGCAGGCCGGGGCTTCCATGAAGCCCCGCAGCGCGTCGCTGACGTACGTCTTCATGTCGTCCGGGGTGATCTTCTGGCCGTTGGCCCACGTCTTTATGTCTGCCATGTGCTCACCCCAAGACGGTGGTCGTGCCGAGTACGGATGCGGTGGAGTCACCGAGAATCCAGGTGGGCTTGCCGTCGTTGACGCCGGGGAGCTGGATGGTGATGCAGGCTGCGGCCTGCACGGTGGTGTCGAGGACGAGGTCTCCGGCCGAACTGCCGGAGCCGGGGGTGTCCGAGGCGATGAGAGAGATGTTCCGGGAACCGAACTTGCCGAGCTGGGAGGCCCGTCCCGTCACACCGTCAGGCCAGGCGAACCCAGTGAGGTCAGTGGATTCGGCGAGCACGAGGAACACGGACGTGAAGTCGACGGGTGAGTTCAGCGGGACACGGTTCACGCGCTCGAACTGTCGGATCTCCTTGACCGGGGTCATGCTGGGGGCCGCCCAGTCGCCCCCGCGGTAGAGCAGGTTCATGACGGTGGCCTGCTTGCTGCCGGTCACGTCCCACACGATGTCGCCGGGGCGCCCGTCGTATGGCCATACCGCAACGGACACCCACGTTCCGGTAGCAAGCTGCTGCGTCTGGTTCAGCATCCAGGGCTCGACGATCTGAGGCTTCACGGTGCTCGATGCGCAAACCGACACCACGTAGTCGGTGACGATCTTCCCGGCCGGATGCGGGATGCCGATGTAGTCCCGTGCCCCGTACACACTGCTGTTGGCCTTCTCGAAGGACGGGTACCCGATGGGGGCGGGGGCCTTGAATTGCCAGGTGGCACCATCCCAGTACTTCAGGGAGGGCGAGGCCACCCAGGCTTTTCCGTCCCAGACCTTCTTGGTCCCCTCGGTCCACTTCGAACCGTCCCACACCATCATCGGGTTGTAGCTATGCGCCATAGGCCACCCACACATCCCCGACCCGAGGGTTGGCCGGTGCAGTCGGCCCGGAGAAGACGCGGGCAGTGCCGATGTTTCCGGCCTGGACGGTGCCCTTGGTCTCGACGTTGCCCTGGAAGTCGACCTTGAACTGAGAGCTGGTGCCGCCATTGCCGGACGCACCGTCGTTGACGATGAGCGCGTACTTGTGCGGCTTCAGCCCGCCCCGGATCTCCAGGGGCACGTTCTTTTCCGTGTGGGCAACGTGCGTCGCCGAACCGTCCCGGCGCAGCGCGAAGTTGTATCCGGCGGCACCGTTGCGCTGGAGGATTGTGTCCCCGGACGGGGCGTCGCCGCCCTCCAGATCGAGCCACCGTGTGCCGTCTTCCAGGGTCAGCGTGTTGCTGCGCTTGGCCAGGTAGTTGTTCAACTGCTCGTCGGTGTACTGCTTCGAGTTGTGCGGGTCGAGCGCTTCGGTGTGTGCCTTGAAGCGTTCGCCGAGGGTGTTGGAGGTGACCTTCATGCGGCCGACGCCGAAGTCGATCCACAGGTACTCGTCGCCCGGAGGGCCCCAGAAGAGGGGGATCACTCCTCGTTCGTCGGCAACGAGCTGTGTGATGGGGGTGCCGTTGATGTCGACCAGGTCGAGGATCTGCTCCGCGGAGTCCTCCTTGCTCGACCACACGGTGCCCACTGCGGCCGGCACGCGGACGCCGGCCTCGTTCTCTGCAACGTCAGCCGGAGTACCGCCGAACAAATTGCGGTCTGCCATGGGTAACTCCTATGTGGTTAAAGGGCGTTGGACTCGTACGTACCGGTGATGATGATCGACGACTTCCGGGGGAACACCAGGAGGTAGTCCAGGCCCTCGTGCAGCTTCTTCGCGCTGGGGTAGAGGATCTTGGCGACGTTCGTCTTGTTGCCCGACCAGGACATGCCCGTCAGGCTGACGAAGTTGGGGAGTCCGGCGTCGTAGCCGCTGTTGAGCATGTAGCCGGTGAAGGCTTGGCCGATGTCGCTCGACGGGTTCTTCGGCAGCGTGAAACTGATTGGTCCCGTACCGGACTGCTTGATGTCCGTGTTCGAGGTGTTGTTGATGTCGATGGAGAACCACACCGAGTTCGACGCGATCCAGCGCCACATGCCGCGGTACTGAATGCCCGACGGGAGCTTGCCGGTGTTCACGAGCTTCGGAGTGTAGGTACGGGCCTTACCCAGGTGGCGGGTGATCATGTAGCCGTCACGGCCGTTGAATGCCTCGTACTGCGTGTCGGTGCCGTTGGAGTCGAGGTCGTAGATCAGCGTGCCCATGGGGTGGTAGTCGGCGGTCTGCCGGGTGTACCAGGGGGAGGACACGGCGGCCGGCATGTCGTACGGGGCGACTGCCGTGAGGACCAGGGCGCCGTCCTTGGCCGGGACCAGAACCTCGTGCAGGACCATCTCCCACGTGCGACCGGCGATCCGCTGGGGCCGCGGGGCGATCGGGGCCTTGGACGGCTGACCCTTCACGGCCGCGATGTTCGCCGAACCCTTCGACAGGTCGACTCGCACCACGATCGTGTCCCGGCGGGGGTTCTCCGTGGGGTTCGCCTCGATGTCAACGGTCAGGATCGAGTCGAGCTGGTAGTAGAACCCGCCCACCCATGCCGAGCCTGCCTTGAGTTCGATGGTCCGTGCGTTCACGACGCGGGCTGCGAACGGCATCGCAGCATTCTGGTACGAGTAGTTGGTGAGCTTGAAGTCGATGCGGTCACCGCCCCACAGCTTCGCCATGTCCTGCCAGTCGAGCTGGGAAACCGCGGTCTGACCACCCGACGCATTCGCCTCACCGAACGGGAAACTCTTCTCTGCCATTTACATCCTCGATTCCAGCTTGCGCAGCTTCGCTTTCATTTCCCACACGGTCTTGTAGAGGTTGAGAGGTTCGCCGCTGCCCTGGTCGCCGATCTTGGGAGTGATATCGGTGACACGTCCGCCGTCTTCCACCGAAATGTTCACCTCTTTGACGATGTCCTGGTATTCCTCACCGTCCACGGCGACCGTCACAATGTCGCCAACGAAGTAGTCCCGGCCGAACTTTGTCTGTTCGGTGTCGATGGGATAGATCTGGAAGTGCCCGGACTTCTCGCCCTCCTTGAGGGCGCCGGTCGCGGCTTCCCCGACTGCCTTTACGTAGTGGGCCGTTGCCGCAGCCTTCTTCTCGGCGGGCGTGGCGCCGGGCCACTCCTTGCCATCGGGGCCGAGGCCGAGGTCTTCCACGTCCTTACCGGCCTCGTCCTTCACGGTCTTCGTGACGAGTTCGGGCTTGCCGTCCTTGCCGGTCTTCAGCGGGATGTCACGGCGGTCGACGAAGCTCTCCCGCTTCACGCCCCACTGGCTCTCGCCGTCTGAGTCGATCTTCTGGACGAGGTAGCGCTCTGAGCCTTCGCCCTGGCACGCGACGATGGCGCGGGTGACGGAGGGCGCCTTGAGCTGCCATTCGTACTGGCGGAGGTTCCCCAGATCGGGGGAGAAGCGGACCTCCCCGGACCGGTCCTCGCACTGGTAGATGGACATCTCGATCTGCTTGGAGTCGTAGCTCCACACGAAGCGGTAGCCCATGCGCTTGTCCTTCAGCCACTCCTCGAACTTCTCGCCGACGTTGTCGAAGCGCAGGGAATCGGAGAACGTGTCGCCGATCGAGACGTTGGCTCCGACGTTCAAGCCACCGATCTTGCGGTCAGGCAGTGCGCGGGCGCCGAAGGCGAGGTCGGCCTCCACCCACAGGGCTTGGCCGAGAGGTCCGCCGGCCGCTCGTGAGTCCTTGCCGGTGTACTGCTTGTCGACGGGCAGAACCTTCATCTGGTCCGAGCCGGCCCCGGCGATGCCGGGGAAGGCGAGGTACCCGTACGGGAACTGGTTGTCGCACTTCCCGCCGACGTACACGGAGCCGGTGGCAGTGTGCTGGTCGGTCGTCCAGTACCGCTCGAAGGCGTCGATCTGCCCGGAGAAGACGGGGTCGGGGACACCGTCCTGGTAGATGACAATGCCGCGGCCTTGCGCGAGCAGGCCCTCTTGGTAGGTGCCGCTCTTGACGAGGAGCTGCCAGGTGCCGGGCTGGTTGAAGCGGACAGTGAAGTCGAGCTTGATCCAGGTATCGATCTCGCCGAGTATTCGGCGCTCGCCGTTATAGACATTCCCCCTTACCAGGATGCGATATCCCATGCAGCCTCCTAGTAAGTCTTGAAGCGAGGCAGGAAAGACAGCCTCAATGAAGAAGCCCCCGAGCCGGGGGCCATTTCTACGGATATCGAGGACCATCCCTTGGGGATGGACCAGAGTTGCGGGTTCGTCCCGAGACTTGTCCAGTAGTTCTTGTCCATGTCGTCCCGGAGAGTCTTGTATCCGGGCCGGGTGTCGACGGTGAGAGTCCGGCCTGCGGCCACCACATCAGTGCCGGAGGCGGGGATCTCGAAGGACTTGCCTTTGAAGGCGAACTTGAATCCGCGGATGGGGCCGGTCAGTTCCCACACGGGCCACGCCTCGACGTTGCCGGGGTTGTAGACCGACAGGTCGGGTGTGGCGATCATGCCCTTCTCTATGCGCAGGGGCAGGAGGGACTTCTCGGTCGACAGGAACGCTTCTCCCTGTCCGAACTTCCACTGGGCCACCTGGATTTGGTCCGAGTAGAACCACGGGTCGAAGGCCGTGAGCTGGATGCCGAAGCGGCACCACCGGAAGCCCGCGCTGTCCTCACCCTCGTCGCCTTCCACGCCGCCCTTGTAGTAGGCGTAGAGGTATCGGGGCCTGGAGTCGGCCTCCATGAACTTCAGGACGCAGTACCCGCTCGTCGGGTCGAGTGCGTCGATCAGCTTGTCCTTCAGCCGCCGCAGAGTACGGCGGTCGATGCCATGGATGTAGACGGGGAGCATGACCTCGCGCTGGGCATAGCGCGCGGACCGGTAGATCGAACCGTGCAGGTTCGGACTCGTGTCGGAGTGCAGCTCGACCGGGGGCATGTCGAGGCCCTGGGCGCCGGCCTGCATCATGACGGCCGGCCAGTCCTTGCCCTGGGAGCCGGTGAGGGGGATTTCCTCCCCCTCACCGTTCGCGCCACGGATCGAGACGTAGGTGTATCCCCACTCCGCTGGAACAGGAGGTTGAGGCCGTGGCTGTACCGGCGGCTCCTCGACCTGGTTTTCTGTTGCTGGAATGGGCATACGTACCTACCTCTCGTTTAGAACCCGGCCATCACCTCCGCCGTGCGCATGGCACGGAGGACCGCGTCCGTGGTGTTCTCGGACTTGGCCTCGTGAATGTGGATCTCGTACCGCTTACCGGCGACCATCTCCTCGGTCCTGCGGGCGTTGTAGACCCGCTCACCGCCGCGGAAATTCACCAGCTCAGGCCCCTGCTCACCGACCATCGCCAGGCCGGCCGTAGCCGACTTGGTTCCGGTCCAGTAGCCCTTGTTGCCGGACAGGGCCCGGCGCCAGCCGGAGCCGTAGCGCGAGATCGCGTAGTTCACGCCCGCGTAGATCGACGCCAACGGGTCGTACTGGCCAAGGGACTTGTACGGCCCGGCGTACGCATTGAACGTCCCGAGGATCGTCTGCATCAGGCCCTTGGACGGATGCCCGGCCTTCGCGTTCGAGTCCCAGTTGTTCACGGCCCGCGGGTTGCCTCCGGACTCGACCGAGATCCGGCGAAGGATCAGGTCAGCGTCCTTGGAGGAGAGGCCACCCTTGCCGCCGAGTTCCTTGATGACTCGCAGAACCAGCGGGCGCCAGCGGTTGACCGAGCTGCCAGTCGGCATGTCGTAGTCGCCGACACCCTCGGACAGAGCAGCCAGCGAACCCGGCCACGGGTTGAGGACAGGGCCCTTCCCGGTGCCCGGTGCACCGCCCCGAGGGCGAAGAGCACCGTCAGCACGGTCGCCGTAACCGAGCTGGCGGCGGATGGACCGGGACTCGTTACCGCCCACGGTCTCCAGGGACTTGCCCTGCTTGCCGGTAGCGATGTTGATGTGTCCCCAGTTACCAGGGCCGTAGCCCTTGTAGACCATGAGGTCACCAGCACGAGCCTGACCGGTCGGCACCCGGCTCATCTTGTTGACCCAGGTGGCTACCGCGGGCCAGCGGTTCTTCGGCGTCCCCTTCGGGGAACCGCCGTAGGCCGCGTTCGCCCCGGCATGGTCGACGACGTACGACACGAAGTCGGCACACCACGACTCGTAGGCCGAGCTGCCGATGTACTTCCGCCCGGACAGGTCCCCGGACTTGGCCTCCTGGAGGGCGAGCTTGACGACCTGGCCGCCACCGCCGCCCGTGTGGTCGTCGGCCCACTTGCCCCACTTGGCGAGCCACGGCTCAGCCTTGCCGAACGCTCCCGCGTTGAGCTTGCCGGCCTCACCGAACTTCGAGGCGATGGACTTGAGCTGCGGCGCGATAGCCGCGTCCCAGCCCTTGTGGACCGCTTCCTCGTAGCCCTCGTACGGATCGTCCTTGTGCCTGCGCACCCAGGACGCGCCGTCGCCGACGACGCCACCGTTGGCGAACATGTTGCCGCCCTTACGGGCCTGCTCGTTCCAGTGAAGAATCGTTTCCTTCCCGAGAGCGCGAACGACCTCGGGCCGAAGGATTCCTTCACCGGGAGACAGCACCGCGGGCACCTTGTCGACGCCCGGCAGGAAGCCCGGCACGACACCACCCGTGTTGAACTTCACCGGGTGCAGCGGGGAGCTGGTCCCGGCGAGCTTCGCCATCGAGCTGATCATGCCGACCGCGCCCTTGTTGTACGGGCCGTTGACCGTGCTCCTGGTCGAGGAGTCCACGAAGTTCATCGCGGAACGCCAGACCTCACGGATACGGCTGGACGCCTGCTCGAAGAACCGCTTCGTCTGGTCCACCCCATTACGGAGGCGACCGAACGAGCTGAGCGCGTTCGAGGTCGACGAGGACACCTGACGGGCCACGTCCGACCAGGCACCCTGGTTCGAGCTGCGGAAGTTCCGCTCCGTCGCCGTCAGCTGACCCAGGTGGTTGATCCACCTGCCCTGAGCGGGCTTGATCTGCCCGTCCACGGCCTGAGCGACCTTGGCGCCGATGTCGGCCCACGAGCCGGCCGAAGCCGACTGGTGCGACCGCACCGCGGCCGTCATCGAGGTGAGCGCCGCCTCGATCCGCTTCGCTGCGGCCTCGAAGGCTTCAGCGTCCGGTATCGGCGTCACAGCCTGGTCCGGGGCAGTGGGTGCCGTCGCGGGCTTGCCGCCCTTCGCCTGCTGATTCAGGCCGAGCACGGTCTTGTATCCGAGGGCCCTTACCGCGTCTGGGCGGAGGATCGCCTCGCCGGGGGACAGCATCGCGTGAACGCGGTCGTTGCCGGGCGAGTAGCCGGGCACGACACCGCCGTCCGCGAACTTGAACAGGCCCTCCGTGTTCGGCAGGTTCTCCTTGGCTTGCGCGTAGAAGGAGTCCCAGACCTCACGGGCGAACTCGGAGGGGTTCCCCATGATCTTGCCGACCAGATCGATCATGCCCTTCACGGAGTCGATCACGCCGTTGAACAGATCGGTGAAGGTGCCGATCGCCTCGTCCAGGACCTTCTTCGGGTTGGTCACCAGATCCTTGGCCAGGGAGCCCAGGCCCTTCACCATGTCGGCCAGGCCCGAGAACAGATCCTTGATCATGTCGAGGAGGTTCGAAGGGTTGAGCAGGTCGGTGGTGAACTTCGCTCCGCGCTGGAGGATGTTCCCGTTGCCCTTCCACACGTCGTCCCAGAAGAGCTGACCGGCAGTCGGGGCGATAGCGCCTGCCGCGAGACCGATCACGTTGCCGATTCCGGTCGGCGTGGCCTTCAGGAAGTCCGGCAGCCGCGAGAACATGAACTCGCGCATGTTCGTGAAGCGGTTGTTCGCCGCACGGCCCGACGAGTCACCGCCCGTCCGGGCACCCCAGGAGCGCACGTTGGCACCCGTAGACCCGCCGATCTTCGACCCTGCCGAGGCCATGTCGATGCCGCCGCTGAACGCGTTGAACGCGGGAGCGAAGTTGATCGAATTGGTCAGCTCGTCGAGGATCGAGAACGGCCAGCGCTTACCGCCGCCGTGCCCCTTGCCCTTGGCGACACCACCCTTGGCGAAGCGCGAGAGCCGGCCACGCGCCGCCTGCGCGTTCCACGTGTTGATGGTGCCCTCACCGAGATGAGCTGCGACCTCCGGACGGAGGATCGCCTCGCCCGGGGAGAGGATCGCCGGGATGTTGTCGACGCCGGGCGCATAGCCCGGCAGGACACCACCCATAGCGTGTTTGCCCGGCTTGCGGTGCTTCCCCTTCCCCTTGCCGCCACCGAGACCGGTGATCGCGTTGACCTCGCCGACGCTCGTACTCAGGTCGCTCGCCTCGTCGGCGGCGCCCTTCAACGCCCGCTTCAGGTTGTTGACCGAGGTCGTCGTCGAGGTGACCCGCCGCTTGGCGAGCGAATCCATCCGGCTGTTGACCGTGGTCAGCTTCCCGGCGACAGCGTTGACCGCCGAGTACAGGGAGGAGCCCCCGCCCTTGAAGCGGTCGCGCAGCGCCTTCAGCGGCTTGCCGTTGAGCTTTGTCATGCGGTCGATGACCTGCTGCACAGCGGTTCGGACCGCGGTGACCTTGGGCTTCGTCCAGTCGAACTCCTGGCGCAGGGCCTTCAGCCCCCGGCCGTTGAGCTTCTTCACCGCCGCAGAGGCGTCCTTCACCTTGTGCTCGGCGGTCTCCGTCTTCTGCGACAGAAGCCCAACTTGCTGACGGACACCGCCAGTTGTGCGCTCGTTCAACTCCCGCATGTTGTTCGTGGCTTGCTGAATACGCGTGGACGCGTCCCGAGCAGCAGACGCGAGGCTCTGGCCGGCCCTCCCGCCGAGAGCGTTCATCGCCGGGTCGAGGCTGATGTTGTTGACGCCGCGCAGCTCCTGCTTCAGGCCGCGAATCTTCTCGTCCAGGGTCCGGAGCGACTGTTCGGCGTGCCCGGTCTGAATCCGGACCTCTTCAGTACGGCTGTTCTGGCCCCGAAAACGGTCCCAAGTACGGCGACCCATGCTCCGGTTGTCGCCGCCCCGCAGCTCGGTGCGACGTTCACGGTAGCCCTGTCGGAAGGTGCCACCGTTCTGACGACTCTGGCGGCCGGCCTTGATCTGGCCGAGCACCTTGCCCGCTCCGGCCAGACCGCTGACGAAGCCACGGGCCAGGCCGAGGGCCGGGGAGAGCAGCTTGCCGAGCTTGCCGAACGTCTTGGTCAGCAGGCCCAGGCCGAGGATGAACGGGGCCGCCATCGCGGCCATCTTCGCGACCTTGAGGACGAAGTTCCGCAGCTCTGGGCGAGCGGCGAGGAAGTCGACCGTCGAGCGTATCCACTGGACGAACTTCGTCAGCACCTGGAAGAACTCGGTCAGCAGCTCCCGGATCATCGGCAGCAGCTCGGAGCCCATGCCTTGCAGCTCGTTGAGGAGACCACCCTCCATCTCGCCGGTCTTCTCGTTCTTCTTGCCCATGATCGTGGAGCCGAGACCGGTGTAGGCGAACGAGCCGTCCTTCTTCTCGGAGTAGAAGAGCTTTCCGAGGGAGACCTGCGCGTTCTCCTTCATCTGCTGGACGCGACCGCTGATCGTGGCGTTCGCCATGCGGTTGGCCGACCCCTTGATGCCGGGATGTGTCTCCCAGCGCTCAAGCAGCTTGTCGATGAGGTCGGAGCCCTCGATACCGCCGGTCTCCTTGGCGTTCTGCATGAACTCATACATCTGCGCCGAAGCCGACTGCTTCTTCATCTTGCCGGGGTTGGCCTTGTCCTTGACCATCCGGTCCTTGAAGCCGTACATCCGGGCCAGCTCGTTCGCGGGGATACCCGTCGCACGTTCGAGCTGCTTCATGTTCCGCATCGGAGTACGGCCCATGTCGAGGATGACCTCGGTGGCGTACATGCCCTGCGAGACCATCGTCGGGTCCATGATTCCGCCGTAAGCGGCCTGGTCACCGATCATCTCGACGATGTCGCCGGCCTTCTGGGAGACGGCCTTCGACCCCTTCGCCTTACGGCGGGCGTCCTTCGAATTGAAGTCCTCGTTGTGGGAGGCGAGCGCTCGCGCGTACCGCGTCGAGTACTTCTGCATGTCCTCCAGCGAGTACGGCGTCTGGATCGCGTACTGCTGCATCTCCTTGAGGAGCTTGTTCACGTCCTTGACGGCCAGGCCCATGCCGTGGAGACCGGTCTGCGCCTGCATCATCGAGTCGGCCGACTTCACACCGACCAGGGACAGGCCGGAAGCGAGAAGCCCCAGCGGGCCGATCAGGTGGTGCGTGATCAGGCGTCCGGTCTCGGTGACATGGGTACCGAAGGTGTCGAGCTTCTTCGCCGACGTCTCCCAACCCCTGTTGAACCGCTTGAAGAACGGCTCGGTGTTGGCTGTCATCGTGCTCATCGCACGGCGGTGCTCGGCCACCTGGTCCTGGAGCATGCGGCGCTGGACCTGCGCCGCCTCGATCTGATTCTGAAGGTCAGCTCGACGAGCACGGGCCATCTCCCGCAGCGCCGCCTTCTGCTGCCGCAGCGTCTCGGCCTGCTCGGCACGACGCTGCCGCTCCTGGCGAAGCTGCTCCTGGTGGACCTCCCGGTCCATGCGGGCCGAGTCCTCCAGCGAACGCCGCTTGGCGGCCTCCGTGCTCCGGTACTCACGGAGGTCTTCCTGATAGCCCCGCAGGAGACGGCGGGCCCGCTCCTGTGCGGTCCGACGCTGCTCGGTGTCCAGCTCGCGATCCGCGCGAGCCATCCCCTCGACGCTCTGCTGGTGGAGCCGCAGGGCCTGCTTGGCTTCCTTGGAGTGCCCCTCGGTCCGCTTCTGCGACGCTTCGAGGGCCTGACGGGCGCGGGCTGCGACCTGCTTCCCGTGCGTCCGGCTGATCTCCTGCTCGACCTCGGCGAAGCTCTTGGCTTCCTGCTTGTGGGTCTTGCCGCGTTCCGAAGCACCCTGCTTGGCCTGCTGGTTCAGGGCCCGGTTCATCTTCCGGGCCTCGGAGGTGGCTTCCCGCGTCAGACCCTCGAAGCCGCGGCTCATGCCAGTGCTCAGGGCCTTGCCGAACTCGCGCCCGTAGCGACCCATGGTCGACGTGAGCTGAGTCCGCATCCGGGCGAGGGCATCGCGGTCTAGGTGCGGCTCGATCGAGATATATCCCGTACCGACCTTGATGGCGCCGCGTGAACCTGCCATAGCGCCTCCTTAGAGATTGCTCATGTGCGTGAAGAAGGAGGACAGCTCGGCACCATCGGCGAATGCGTGGTCAGATTCCTTCGGCTTCTCCTGCTTGTCCTGGCCTGGCCTCTCGACGGGCTCGGGGACCTGCAAGTCCGCCGAATCTTCCGAATTGGCCTTGATAAAGAGGTAGTTGGAGACTTCTGCTGCATCGCTGACACGAGCGATCAGGTGGTCTGTGATGGACCAGGCCGCGGTCACGTCGACTTCCGCAAGGAAGGTGGACCGGCCGGCCTTCTTGATCAGCGACTGGATGAGGACGTGTACGCGCCTGAGAGACAGCCGCCCACGCCATACGTCGAGGAGATCGACCCCGAAGAATTCGAGGAAGTCAGCCTCCAACTCGTCGGAGAAGTCGCGTACGGCATGGACGGCGCGGATCAGTTTCCCGAATCGCCGAACCCAGCCGCCTCGGAGACCTTCTCGGCGAATGCCTGGAAGTCCCGGATCGTCGCACCGGTCGCCTTGTAGGCGTCCCACTGCACGCCGAGGATCAGCTTGATCGCCTCCACCTCGTCGTCGACCTCCAGAAGGCCCACGGGCAGGTCGAGCGGGGCCGGGATCGTGTACTCGACGTCGTTGTGCTCGAACGTCGTCGGCTGGTCCTCGACGCCGGCCTCGGCCTTCTTCGCAGCGGTGGTCTTGCGCGGGGTCTTCGCAGCAGTCATGGCAACTCC
Source organism: Streptomyces sp. NPDC002790 (assembly GCF_040295505.1). Lineage (NCBI taxonomy): Bacteria > Bacillati > Actinomycetota > Actinomycetes > Kitasatosporales > Streptomycetaceae > Streptomyces > Streptomyces sp. NPDC002790. The sequence continues at coordinate 23,752 of NZ_JBEOVM010000048.1, forward strand.
AAATAGGAAAGGCCCCGTTGGGGGCCTGAAGTCAGTGCGGGGTATGAGAGAGGGGCCGGGGAATTTGTCCCTCCCCGGCAAGGGATTCGTTCTGCTACTCGCCGGTCTTCGCGGTGACCGAGAGGGAGCCGGCGGAAGCCTCAACGCCGCTGACGGAGACCTTCACCGTGTACGAGCCGACAGGGGCGTCTTCCGCAGCCGCGATGACCGAGGTGACATTGCCCTGCGGGTCGGTGGTCGCCGAGCCGGCCGTCACCTTGCCGTCCGAGCCAGCCGGGCCGGTGATGGTGAAGACGGCCGCAGCGCTCGGAGCGAAGTTCTCACCGGTCAGGGTGACGGTCCCGCCCTGTTCCGTGGTGTTGCCGGACAGGCGGGCCGCGGCAGGCTCCTGGACGGAGCTGCCCGACTCGTTCAGGTCGTCGTTCGTCAGCACGTATCCAAGGCCGCCGTTGTAGTCGAGGGCGTCGATCGTGAGTTCAAACTTCCCGTTCTCGGCACGCTGGAGCTGGATCGCGCCGCGGTCGGAGATCATCGCGCGGCCGATGACGCAGCGGTACTTGGTCTTGCCCTGCGACCAGTCAACGACGAGAGCCAGCTCGTTCAGCTCGGGCGTGGACTTCAGGTCGAGCCGGAAGAGACCCGGCGTCTCCTTGGACTCCACCCACGACGCACCGAAGAACAGCTCGGTCGTGATCTTCGAGGTCTCCATCAGGGTCGCCTTGACCTGGAACGAAGCGCTCTTGACGTTGTAGAGGACAGGTACGGCGGACTGCCACACGTTGACCGGGTCCGTCTCGATCGACGGAGTGATGGTCACGCCGCCCTCGTCGACGTAGCCGAGGTTCTTGAATGGGGCGCCAAGTGCATCGAGGCTGGACGGGAGGACGGTGCCGGAGCCGGGAGCGTCGCTCACCTGGGGGGCCGGCGCGATGTGAAGGGCACCGTTGGGGGCGAACCGAATCTTCTGCGGGTTGCCGGTCTCTGTGGGAGTAGACATAGAGCCTCCTGGAAAAGGGCATGAAAAAAGCCCCTAGAAGGGGGCTTGAGAGGTGAGTTATTCGGTTGTCAGTCCGTCTCCCAGGTGATCTCGCTGATCTCCGGGATCTTCGGCGGGACATACGGAACCGGTGGAGTGGAGACCGGGATACTCCACTCAGACTCGCCGCCATCGGTCTTCGCGACCTTGGCGCGGACCTGGAATATGTCGCCCTCGTTGAACGGCTTCCCGTAGGCGTCCTCGGTGAGGGTGAAGTCAGTCGCCGGCCAGTCCTGGCCGGTGTTGATGACCCTCACTCGCTCGTCCTCCGGAGTGTCCGGGTGAGCGTTGATGTGAGTGATCTCAAGGACGATCTCAGTGCCGGGAACGCCGACGAAGTTCATCGACTTGAAGTCGAACTTCATGATGCTGGCCATGGCTACTCCTCGATGTAAGAAACGGCGACCTCGCCGCCGTAGCAGTGCTCCCGAGAAGTGCTGTCCGGCAGGTACTTGGGGGAGTCGATATCCGCAACGTCGAGCACCAGGACGCCGTCCACGTCGGCGCCCGGCAGTTCTTCGAGCAGCACAGTGCGGATCTCATAGGCGAGGCCCGCGGCCTTCTCGCGGTCGGGGTGGAAGACGGAGTACTCGACATCGGCTCGGTCCGCTCTATGGCGGACGATGCGGAAGCCGCCAGAGTGCTCCAGGCACACCGTCACGTCACCGGGATTGCGTCCCACCAGGTCGCCGGTCACGGCACCGGCCGGGAGCTTCAGGCATGCCCGGAGGTACTGGACGAGGAAGGCGATGGGGTCACGTGTCATTCGACCCTCGCCTTCAACAGCGCCGCCTTCAGGAATCGCCGGCCCGGATGGCGGCGGCCCTTGCGGTCGGTCCAGCCGCGCTCCTGGAGCATGGCGTGCCGGACCTTCGGGTTGTCCTCGATCGTCACGTTGCCGCGCCAGCCCCAGGCGTCCGCTTCGGCGTGCGCCTCGATGTGCTTCTTGACCTGGTTCCAGTTGCCCTTGGTGGCACTCGCACGCGGTGCTTCCTTGATGGCCTCTCCGGCAATCTTCGCTGCGTGCTTGGCCACCAGGTCCCGAGTGCCGGTGGAATGGAAGACAGCGTACTCCCAGTTCCGGTGCATCACGAGCTTGAAATCTGCCATCAGTTGGTCACCCTCCAAGCTCGGATACGGACGTGCCGGAGGGAGCCATAGCTCCAGCGCATCGGCTCGCCGTCGACCTCGAACCAGTGGCCGTTGAACAGGAGCCGGTCCGGGGCATCCACGGGAGTCCCCCACGGCAGGTAGACCAGGAGCCGTTCTTGCGCGGTCTCGCGCTCGGGACTGCGGGTCTCGAAGGACCGTTCGGGCTGGACGTTGGCGAGTCCCGCCCAGGTCTTCGTGGCGTTGTCCCAGCCCCGGTGACGGGTGTAGGCGCCCTCGGTTATCGGGGCGCTGTGAATCTCGACAGGATCATTGAAGAAGATCATCCGCCCCCCTGGTCAGGGAGATGGAGGCCAGCTTCCGGCGGTAGCGCTTCAGGGAGGCTCGGGCCGCCGGCGAGAGCTGCTGGATGGATGAGGTGGAACCGAACTGGACCTCGATGTCGCCGACCCGTTCGGAGACGATGCCGGGCTGTACCGCCAGCCACCGGATGACCTCCGAGCACAGCACGGCACGGATACCGGGTGCGCCCTCGCGGTAGCCGCTGCCGCAGTAGTCCGCGATGAGGGCGGAGGCGTCGTGAATGAACGCCTCCACCCTCGGCTTCTCAGCGTCCTCGAATGTCCTGCCGATCCTGACCTCGATGTCAGTCACGGTCACGGTCATGGGATCAGGCGCCGCCGCCCGCGGCCTTCGCCTTGGCGGAGAACACGACGAGCTGTTCGGGTCGGATGACCTTGGCGTCGTAGAACACGCGGCTCTTGACGGCCTGCGTGAACTTGGCCTCCGGCTCGTACTGCTTCATCTCGGCGTGCGGGATGAGCAGGGACACGGCGTTGGTGGAGCCGAGGATCATGTCGATCCCGGAAGCATCCGTGTGCGCGTTCTTGGTGAACTTCGCCGTGCTGCGGTTGTGGTTGCCGAGCGTGGTCGTGGTGAACACCGGGATGCCGAGGATCTGGCCGATCTGGCCGGACGGCATGACAGCACCCGAACCCCAGTGGGACTGGTCCTTGAACTCCGGGTTGCGCAGGAGGTTGGCGCGGACCTTCGGCGAGATCATCAGGTAGCGCGACTCAGGAGCCTGGTTGATGTCCAGCTCCTGGATCATGTCGATGAGGATGTCGTACACGTCGTCGGTCAGCCGGTCGTCGGCGCCGTTCTCGGTGGTGCCCTCGAACTTCTTGATCTTGCCGTGCAGCGTGTTCGCGCCGGGCGTCTTGCCGGCCTCGACGCCGTTGTAGTCCTTGCCGTCGATACCGAAGGCGATCGTCTTGGCAATGAGCGAGTCGACGCCGATGGCGGTCTTGCGAGCGCGCTGGGTGACCAGGTTCTCGAAGAGGTTCACGCCGTCCTTGGTCTGCCACTGGTGGACGTTGTCCACCTCGATGTGGAACGAGGAGCCCTTGCGGACCCGCACGTCCATGTACTCAAGGGAGGCGTGGTCGGCCTGGCCGGCGATCTCGCCGTACGCGGGCACGGCGCCCTTGTCGGTCACGGTGTCGACGAAGTGCGGCACGTGCAGCACGTCGCCCTCGCGCCGGAACTCGCCCTCGAAATTGCGGTTGCAGATCAGAGAGGAGCCGAGGACCAGGTTCTCCTCCAGGTCCGTGAGGAGCTGGGCCGTGTACAGCTCGGGGACGAAGACGTTGCCGCTCGCGGCTTGGTAGCCGTCACCCGCGGTGGTGTTGAAGCCGTTCGAAAAGACAGGCGCAGAAGTCATAGGCGGTGCTCCAAATGAAAATGCCGCCCGGAGGCGGCTTGAGGCATCGCGTTACCGCAATCAACTTTTAGGTCAAAAAAAGAGATGTACGTTACCGCAATCAACCGTTGAGTCAAAAAGGGGGAGATCAGATCTCGCCGCGCTGAAGGGCGTCGAACTTGCCCTCCTTCTTCGCGGTGACGATCTGGGCGGGCGACATCCGGGCCATGTCCTCGCGCGTGAGCTGCGGGACACCCGTGCCGCCCTGTCGGCCGAGACCAAGGCCCTGAGCGAACTCGGGCTTCTCAACCGGCTTCGGAAGCGACGAGACGAACTGGCCGATGGCGTCGCCGTTGACGGCGCCGTCGTCAGTCACGAACGAGCCGACGTTCAGGTACTCCAGGCCAGGCAGGTCGACGCCGGCCTTTGCGGCGTGGGCGCGAAGCTCTGCCTCAGCGAGGCGGGTACCGAACTCGCCGACCACTGCCTTGCGGGCCTCCGCGCGGGCGGCCTCAAGAGCCTTCTCGTGGTCACTGAGCGATGACTGCCGGAAACCGTCCAGCTCGGTGCTGGCCTGCTTGAAGCGGTCCTCGTTCTTGCGGGACAGCGACTTCCACTTCTCGACCTCTGCGTGAAGGGCAGCAACGTCGGGAGTGGACTCGGCGGGCGTCTCGTTCGGAGTCTCAGTCATGTGCAACATCCATTTCGGATAGGGGAAACAAAAAAGGCCCCCGTTTCGGGGACCGTCATGTGAGGTGCGCGGTACTACTTGCCGGCCTTCTCACGGGCCGCGTTACCGCTGTTGCCCTGCGGCGCCTTGCTGGCTGCCTTCTGGGCCTTCTTGTCGCCCCCACCAGGCTTGGCTTCCTGGCCGGGCTGAACCATCGCAGCCTTCTCAGCCTGCGTCTGATACTTGTCGGCCATCTCCATTTCGGTCTTGGCCTCTTCCTCCAACAGGTCCTGGAAACGCTCGATTTGCTGAGGGGTGTACCCCGCGTCGAGCCAGAGCTGCTGCTTGGGAACGTTGAGCATCTGGAGCTTGAGCAGCGAGTCCATGTGCTGAGCCTCGGTGCGGTTCTCCGGGTCCTTCCACATGACCTCGGCCTCGTACGCCTCGGCCCGCTCCTTGTCCTTGAGGACGAGGAACGCGAGCCTCATGACCCGCTCCCACGCTTCACCGAAGTGCAGCATTCGTTCTCGGGTCTTGGCGATCAGGCCGGCCTCCGCGGAAGTGATGGAGTCTCCGGACGGGACCTGCCCGCCCTTGAGCATGTAGTGGAAGGGGATGCGGGAGATCGACGCCATGTGCTGGACGAGCATGTCGACGAGGTCGACGTAGTTGCTCAAGTCCGCGGCGTCGAACTGGCCGAAGGACGCTCCGGGGTCCTCGGCCTGGAGGAGCTTGTCCACTGCGACACGGAACGGCTCGATGGCCCGGCCCTGCTCGTCCTCCTGGATCTCCAGGCCGGTCACGTACCGCTGCGGCCAGGCCGCGTACTCGGACGCAACGAGCGCGTCCGCGGTGACCTTGTTGACCGCGTCCTGGATCGGGATGATCGGCGCCAGGTCCGACATCGGGTCACCGATGAGCCGGGTGCGGTTCTGGAGCGGGACGACCGGTACGACCTTGAGCGGGTTCTTCTCCGTCGTCTCGATCGAATAGCCGGCGAGGGAGGGCCCACCCGTACAGACCACTTCTTCGAGCCACAGTGTGCAGTGCTCGCGTCCCCAGTCATCGACGAAGAACTTGGCCGCGGCCTCGACTTCGCGTCGGGAGCCGGGCTTGAACTGCACAACCACCGTTTCGGCTGACTCCACGGTGATGACCGGGTCACCGTCCTTGTCGGCCCACACGACGACGTAGGCGGAGCCCTGCGCCATCGCGTCGAGGTGGCCGGAGGCCGACTCGGCGTCGAGGAAGTTGCGCTGCCAGATGCGGCGGGCTTCCTTGTCGGCCTGCGGCTCGTCCGTCATGCGGAAGCCGTCAATGGCCAGGCGCTCGTTCACCGAGTCGATGACCAGGCCGCAGAAGTTGTCGTTCCAGTGATCGAAGACATCCGCAAACTCGGTGCGGTACTTGGACTGGGCGAACAGCATCTTCTGATGCCGGCCGTCGTAGTACTCGCCGAACCGGAGGAACTTGCCCTTCTGGGCGGTGAGCTTGCCCTTCAGGTAGTCCATCCACTCGCCGGGAGTGGCCGGCGGCGAACCTATGTTGTCGCCGGGAGTCTTCTGCAAAGTGGCAGCTGTCATGCAGGCCCCTTTCTGTGCGGGGCCTTACTCAGAACCCAACTACACGCCTTCGCTTGATCTGCATTCGTCCATCAGCAATCGCATCCGCGCGGGCCTCGAAGGCCAAGATCGCGCACACGGCCAGGTCGATCTTTCGTTTCGACCGGGGGGAGTCCTTGCAAATGAGGAGCCCCTGCGGGACCTCCCGGGTCACGGCGTTGAGGCAGTGCCGGGTCAGGTCCGGGTCTCCGTCGTGCTTCACGTCGCCAACCGCGACGGCGGAGTGCAGGCGCTCGGTGGCCTCACACATCCGCATGGGCTTGTTGGTCCAGTACTCGAAGACGTAGTCGTCGCCGTACGTGATGGCCCAACGGCCAATGGCCTCCTGCCAGTACGGCGGATCGCCGTAGAACCACTCGACCTTGTACGTCTCGAAGGCCCGCTTCACGGCGGCCTCGACAGCAAGTACGTCTACTTCCCAGTCGGGCTGCTTCAGATCGCGGGGGTTCTCCCACAGGCCGAGGAGGAAGAGCTTGCCGTCCCGCAGACGGCAGCCGACCAGACCGGTGGCATCTCCCCGGAGGGAGCCGTCGAAGCCGATGGATATCTGATCACCGGGGCGGATCGGGTCGTCCTCGTCGAGGCAGGCATCCCACTCGCTCTTGATGAGCCAACCGTCCGCGTTCTCCTGGATGTTGTTCAGGTAGAAGCGGTACGCGACCGCGGGGGCGGTGCGGGGGTCCATGATCGCGTCGACAATGCCGTCAACGTCGACCCAGTGGGAGTCGCCGTACGCGTCAATGACACCGACCCGGACTGCGTCCTCGTCCTTCAGGTCGATGTCCCGGTTGGCTTCCCGGCAGTCGTACAACAGGCCCTTCGCCCCGTACTCCATGGCGGCCTCGTAGGTCCGCTGGGCGATGGAGTTCTCGTTGGGGTTGAAGGCGTTGGTTGTCTCGATGAGACGGGAGCCGGCACCGGCCGTCTTCTGGACGTTGCGGTCGAGGGTTTCCCAGACGTAGACACCCTGGTTCGACTCGATCCAGTGGTGGACCTCGTCACACACAACAAACGGGCATGGCCCGGCCCCGGCAGGAGAGATCCCACCGGGGCCGGCCAAAGGTTGGCCTCGCCCCCTCAAGCCCTCGCGAGGAGGACGTGACGGGCTCGATGCGGCCGGGCTTGCCGTCCTTGAACTGGATGATGCCCTTGCCGATGTCGAGCTTGAACTCCTTCTCGGCCGGCGACTCGGCGAGCATGCCGCGGATCATGTCGCGGGTGTTCGCGGTCTGGTCGAGGGAGGTTGCAGCGATCTGCACGAGAGGCAGCGGCACACGCTTGCCGACCGGCATCCCGTTCTTGTCGAAGTGCGAGAAGCGCGCCGGCCCGATGAACTCAACGATCGCCAAAGCGGCGAGCAGTGGTGTCTTGCCCCAACCCTTGGCGCGGCGCAGGGCCGCGGACCGGAACTGCCACTTGCCGTTCTCGTCGATGGCGTACATCCACAGCACGAAGCGCAACTGCTCCTGCGTGAACTTCCACGGCTGGCCGGCGTTCTCGCCGTCCGGCTGGACGATGTACCGCTGTGCCCAACGGATGATCCCGTATCCGAGGCTTCTCGTCGGATGAGGGACGCCGGACGGCACGTTTCCCGTAGTCGGCATCCCTCACCGCCTTTCTAGGGCTCAGAAAGCATCTTGAACAGTTCTTCGTCCATGCTTGATGTGCTGGCTTCCTGAGCTGCCTTTTGGGCCTCTTCTTCGGCCTGCTTGTCAAAGTTCATTCGGAGACGCGCACGGTCCTCCGTTGTTGCGCCCCATTTGCCGACCCGCTGCCGGATCTCGCCGGCGAGCTTGACGTCGCCCTGGTAGAAGGCATCGACGAGCTTGGTCGTGAGTTCCAGCTCGGCCCAGTCGGTCTCAAGCCAGTGCTCGGTCTGAGGAGCACTGGCCCACGTCTTCCAGAAGCGCTTCGCGCCCCCGGAGGTGATGGCCAGGGCCTTCGGAAGGGCCCTGCTCTCACCGGAGGAGAGAGTGAGGCTGTGATCGCCGAGGGCATGGTCGGTGTTGCGGCGCCGTGAGTTCGGGCTCGGTGCCGGCCCGCGTCGAGCTGGCATCCGTCACCACCTCGTCAGAAGGCTGGCCTGGACCCCGTACAGCTCCCCGAGTTCCTGCATCTCGAACAGTGCTTCCTGCTGCCATGAGCGCTTCTCGGCGGCCTTCGTGGGCCGCGTCGCAGCCTTGGCCGGAGGGGAGGCGCAGGTGCAGTCGGTGCACAGGCCGTCGCAGTCGGGCACGGGGAACCTCCAATGGGATGAGTGAATGAATGATTCGAGTGGGGCTACCTGCGGTCCTCGAAGTAGGTCTTTTGGCGGTGGCAGCTGCGGCAGAGGACCCATAGGTTCGACAGAGCCCAGGTGCCACCGTTGGCGACCGGCACTAGGTGATCGACTTCCAGCTCGGTCTTCGAGCCGCAGCGCTGGCAGGTGAAGCGGTCGCGGGCGAGCACGGTGGCCCGTCGCTTGTGGAAGTCGGCAGGTCGGTTCTTGTTCCTGGCCGAGGTCTTCCAGCCCCTCTTGGGAGGGGCGTGTTCCTCACAGCGACCGGAACGAACAGTCACAGAGGTGCAGCCCACTGACATGCAGATCGACTTCGCTCGGGGCATCGTGGCCTCCCTCCGTGACGTGGTGAGTCGGCGGGATTCGAACCCGCTCCGCCCCCTGAACGGGGCAGTGCACTCCGCACACCGCGACTCCAGCGGGTGGCGACCCCGCCTTTACCCACACCGGGGATCAGCCGGTGCGGACTGCATGGGAGAGGCCCCGGCCGGTTACTTGTCTGGCGACCGGGGCCTCGGTCCTCCCTGGGACTCGACAAGGGAGAGCACTCGACCTTGGAGTTCTACAGAGAGGAAACTGAACTCAGATCCTCAAAAGGATCTGAGGGCTTCTTACCAACTTCTTAAGTTGGCTGTATAGACACTTTGGTTCGACCTCGCTTCGCTCGGTCTCACTAAGTATGTAGGTGTTACCGAGAGGCCGAATAACGGCCTCACCGGAAAATGAGACGTGGATCACCGGTAGATCGCGGTACCGGGGGTAGCAGAGACGATGGTGGATCGCGGTACCTGTAGACGGCAAATGGTTGTCGTCCTACCTGGGGATGATGAACTACGACTGGGAGTTGATTGCGGTCATCCCTGGGTAGTATGATCACCACTCGACGGCGCCCACCATGAAGTCTGAAAGATCACACGAGGAGCAGTACAACCATGGCCAAACTGCCTGTAGACGGTGTCCTTCGGAAGCTCGCCCAGCTCGGTCAGACGGACCAGCAGATCGCCGAGCAGTACGACGTGACGCCGCAGGCGGTCAACAAGCGCCTGGTGCGCATGGGGCTGCGGAAGAAGCCGCTGGCGAGCACCGTCCAGGAGCAGGTCAAGGACGTCTGGGACATGGCTCCGCAGAAGGAGAACCGTGCCCCGTACGACAACCGCCAGTTCCAGGCCCTGAAGTACCTGCTGCGCCGCAATATGGGCGACACCCTGTCTGACCACCAGGAACGTGTGATCAAACGTCTGCTCGACCGCATCGAGCGGGACGGCGTGGTCCTCGTCTACGACCGCGAGCAGCGCGACGGGTGGGTCTTCGAGCCCCGGACGTCCGCCGATGGTCGCAACGTGGCGCGCTACCCCGCGGGGGTCGAGCCGACCGCCGAGTTCCGGAAGGCGAACACGCTGCCGGCTGCACCCGAGGGGTCCGAGGGCTCCCCCGGTGGCACGGCTGAATGAATGATTGACCTGCCCAGCTAGGTCGCAGGTCCCAAAAAGTCAAGACTTTCGCCCCACCAACTGGAGCCCTCCGACCTCGTCGGGGGGTTTGCTTTTTGTCCTGAGCGGTTGGTATTACTGAAGTGCGGGCAGTTGATTGCGGTAACGCGGGGGGTCGTTCCCGGGTATGACCGCGCATACGCCGCAAGTATGACTCGGTACGACGCGAAGGAATGGTCCGTGATCTACAACCTCCCTGCCCCCGTGGTCCCCGGTACCCGCAAGCGGGACCGCAAGGATCTGGCAGCGGAAGTCCTTTCGAGTAACTTTGCAAAGCCCGCGGAAAATCTGCTCATGACGGCGGGCGCCCACATTTCCAAGCTGACGATCCAGGCTGGCCACTACTACGACCTGGTCGTGACGGACCTTGCCACCGACGAGTGCACGATCGCCGTCGAGATGACCTTCGAGGCCGAAGGTCTGCCGCGTTGGCGCGAGCAGGTCATAGACGCCGCCGAGGCCGACAGCGCACACCCGTACTTCCCTGACAGCACCCACATCCAACTCTTCACCGTCCACCCGGAGGCAGCCCGATGACCATTGAGACCCAGCCGCGCAGCGTTAGTCAGACCGAGCAGTACGAGAAGTGCGCGTGGCGCTTCTACCTCCAGCGCGTTGAGCGAGTGGTGCCGCGGCCGGCGGCCTGGAGTCATCACGGCACGGCCTTCCATGCGGTCGCAGAAGCCTTCGAGCTGTCCGACCGCACCATAGGTGAGGACGAAGCCGTGCAGCTCTTCTCCGACCGGTACAGCGCCCTCGTGAACAAGGCTCTGGAGAAGGAGCCGGATACGGACAAGTGGCTGGCCGCGGGCCATACCGGCGGCGCAGACATCGAACGCCGCTACGTCCTCGGGCAGAACCAGGTGAAGCACTACGTCACCACGTGGGCCGAGCAGCACCCGACCACGACCTGGAAGACGCCCGACGGTACGCCCGGCCTGGAGCTGTACTTCATGGTCGAGCTGGGCGGAGTGAAGGTGCGCGGCTACATCGACCAGCTCGTTGACGACGAAGGCGCGGTGCGCCCGAGGGACTGGAAGACCGGCTCGACGAAGTCGCGATTCCAGCTCCAGACGTACGGCGTCGCGGTGCGCAAGCTCTATGACGTCGAGGTCAACAAGGCGGACTGGTACCTGGCCAAGGAGGGTCGCCTGTCGCGGCCGGTGAAGCTCGATGAGGTCCGGGAAGTGGACGTCGCCGAACGCTTCGTCGCCATGGACGAGGGGGTGAAGCGCGGGGACTTTCCTGCACGCCCCGGCTACGACTGCCGCTTCTGTGACGTGAGCCACGCTTGCTCATTTAAGTAAAAAGTTGATCGCGGTAACGCGTTCAGGTAGAGTCGAAGACGCAAGAGGGGCCCGTGAGCCGGCGGGCATTTTTTCGGACCAGAAAGTTGATTGCGGTAATGTACTCACTGAGTCAGAGCGTGAGGATGAAGGGTGCGGCCGGCGAACCGCTGCCGTCCCCCTTCAAGGGGCTGGCCAAGTTGGAGGCGGAGTTCCGCCGCGGGGAGCTGTCGGTGGTGGCGGCGGCCGGCGGTACCGGCAAGTCCGTGGTCGCCATCAACCTGGCGATCCAGAGCAACGTCCCGACCCTGTACTTCAGCGCCGACTCGACGGCCGCCACACAGCTCAGCAGGGCGACCGCGATCCTCACGGGTCACGACGCGAAGCGGATCAAGTCGCAGCTCCATGCCGACAAGTTCGAGGAGTACGAGGAAGTCCTCGCCAAGCGCTGGTGGCAGAGGTTCAACTACAGCGCCCGGCCGACTCCAGCGGAGCTGGAGCTGCATCTCAAGGCGTACGAAGCGGTGTTCGGGATCTACCCGCACCTGGTGGTGATCGACAACATCACCAACGTGGACGCCGGAGGCTCGGGCACGGCCGAGGAGTTCACGTTCGGCCTGGAAGGGCTGTGCGACTACCTCAACGAGATGGCTCGCGAGACGCATGCCCACGTGATGGCGATGCATCACGTCATCGGGGACTACTCGGACGGCCTCAAGCCGATCCCGCAGTCCGGCCTCAAAGGCAAGATCTCCCGCGTCCCGTCGATGATCCTCACCATCCACAAGGAGATCGACGGCATGGACGGGCGGACGCTGCACATCTCGCCGGTCAAGAACCGCGAGGGGTTCGAGGACAGCTCCGGCGAGACCTTCGCGAGCTTCGACTTCAACACGTCGAATATCCGACTCGCCGACGTTGAAACTGAGATCGAGTTTTAAGTCACATCCAAAAAGTTGATTGCGGTAACTCAATCCGTTAAACTTGAACTAGAAGGGCGCGAGGGAATGACCTCCATCGACATCAACCGACCTGGCTACAACTACACCATCGAGATCACAGACCTCCTGGCCGGCCGCATCCCTGAGCTGAACGCCAAGATCCTCAAGAAGCTCGACCAACCGACCACGCCCATCATCGAGTTCGCCCCCGGCCGCACCATCAGCTTCCGCCGCCTCACCCGCGACCTGCGCGGCATCAAGGGGCAGGCCGTCACCGTCTACCCCCGCAAGAACGGCAAGCGGTGGGTCGAGCTGGTCGACGCCGCCGACATCGCCGCCCTCGCCCGGAACCTGGACGACCTCGTTGAGGATGCTCGCGTCCGCAAGGCGGTGAAGGCGAAGGGATGAGCGAGCCCAAGAAGGGATTCCGCACGTGCACCAAGTGCGAGCGGAACCGGGCGGAGAAGTTCTTCACCTCTGCACGAGGCAAGGTCTGCGCCGCCTGCCGCAAGAAGTCCCGGAGCAAGTCCAGCCACTCGGCGAGGGTCCAGACCACCTACGGACTCGGGCCCGGCGAGTACGACGAACTCTTCCGCCTCCAAGGCGGCAAGTGCGCCATCTGCGGTGGCACGCGAAAGCAGCGCCTCTCGGTTGACCACTGCCACAAGACGAACCTCGTCCGCGGCTTGCTGTGCCGCATGTGCAACGGCCGACTCCTCACCGCGGCCAGGGACCGGCCGGAAGTCCTCCACGCCGCAGCTCACTATCTCGAAAGTCCCCCAGCGCAGCACCACTTGGGCCTGCGCTACTACCAAGGCAAGGACGCATGAGCGACACCGCTACGAAGCAGACCCTATCGAGCTACCGCGAGTGGCTGGGCAACCGGCGCTACATGGAGAGCGCCTTCCGCCGCTACGACTTCCCTGTTCATGTCCGAAAGGTTGATCGCGGTAACTATGGGGTTCGGGGACGTGGCTGAGTGCTCGTACGAGTGGTGTGACTCACGTGCTACGCGCAAAGGGATGTGTGACACCCACTACCGGCAGGTTCGGCGAACGGACTCTCTGTACCCGGTCGGAAAGTGGGTGGTGCGCGACGGGCTGAAGTGGTGCAAAGAATGCTCACGCTACGTCCCTGTGGAGGATTTTCATGCGTGGAAGGGTGCCAAGGCTAGTAGGCACGGCCTTCAGTCCTACTGCAAGCCATGTAGTAACCGGCTCCGAAGTTCATATGTTCACGGGCTAGGCCGCTATGGACTCCGGGAATTGCTAGAGCGTGCGGGCGGTCGCTGTGAAATCTGTGCGGCACTCATGGAGAAGCCGTGTATCGACCACGACCACAAGTGTTGCCCAAAGGCGTCCAGTTGCGGGAAATGCGTCCGAGGCGTCCTGTGTACGAAGTGCAACGTCCTCCTCGGAATGGCTTCTGATCGTCCGGAAGTTCTCAGAAAGGCTCAAGATTATCTGAATGCGAAAGCCCTCGATTAGTAACGTGTTGGCCAGCTACTTCCCTGAGTGGTCGCCCCCGACAAGACGGGGCGGATGGGTCAAGTGCCTGTGCCCCTTTCATGTGGAGGACCGGCCATCGGCCTCCATCAACTTCGAGAGGGACCGGGTGAACTGCTTCGCTTGCGACCTGTCCCTCGACTCCATCGACGTAATCCAGCGTGAGGAAGGATTCGGGTTTGTCGAAGCTCAGCGCTTCGCAGAGGGCCGATTTGATCGCGGCAGCCAAGCACTACAGCAACCAGTACGAGGCAAGTCCGGCCGAGGAGTTGATCGTCGCCCGCGGTTTGGGGCATCTGGCGGGGAAGTGCGGTCTCGGCTTCGTTTCGGAGCCAGTGGTTGGTCATGAGCGGTACCGGGGGCACCTCGCCATCCCGTACTTGCGACCGGCCGGCGGGCAATTCGCCGTCGCCACGCTCCGGTTCCGGCGCATCGACAGCATCACCGCGGCGGATGCCGCTGCTCTCGGGGAGTTCGAAGACCCCCTCGGCGGAGCCAAGTACCTGAGCCTGCCCGGCCACAGCCCGCTGATGTTCAACACGCAAGCCCTGCTCACGCACCTGCCGTACGTGGCTCTGTGTGAGGGGGAGTTGGACGCCATGTCGGCAGAGGCCGCGGGAGTGCCAGCCGTGGGGCTGCCGGGAGTCTCTTCCTGGAGGGATCACTTCGACCCCGCGTTCGCCGGGTTCGAGTCGGTCTTCGTCATCGGCGACGGTGACCAGGCGGGGCGGCAGTTCACGGAAAAGATGTGCGAACGCCTCCCCAACGCCAAGCCCATCGACCTGGGCGACGGCCAGGACGTCAATTCATTCATTCAGCAGCACGGGTATGAAGCATTCCGCGGAAGGTTGGGACTCTGATGGCGAAGTACAAGATCGGGGACAAGGTCCAGGTCCGGACCGTCAGCGGCCAGATGGCCACCTGGCTCTACGGTGAGCGGATCGGCACCGTCGAGAACGTCTACGAGGGTGGCCCGTACCCGTACGAGGTCACGTTCAAGAACGTCGGCGCCCTGTGCTTTACCGCCGACGAGCTGCGGCCGGCGCCTGAGCAGAACCCTGGACGCCGCATGCTCACCGAGACCAAGGGCCTCGCCCTGGGCGTCGACTCCCAGGAGGCACAGAAGGTCATGAAGGCAGCCCTTTTCGCTGACCAAAAAGTTGATTGCGGTAACGATGGAGTACGGCACCCCTCGCACTACACCAGTCACCCCAGCGGCATCGAGTGCATCGAGATCACCAAGCACATGAGCTTCACCCTCGGCTCGGCTATCAAATACTTGTGGCGCGCAGGACTCAAGGGCGACGCGATCCAAGACCTCGAAAAGGCACGCGAGTACATCGACATCGAGATCCAGCGCCTCAAGGAGTCCGCCAAGTGAAGACCTTCGCATTCATCTCTGACCTCCAAATGCCATACCACGACAGGAAGGCATGGAAGGCCGTCCTGAACTTCATCGGCGACACCCAGCCCGACGAAGTCGTGAACATCGGCGATGTCACCGACTACCCCCAGCCGAGCCGCTGGACCCGCGGTACCAAGGCCGAGTTCGAAGGCGGAGCACTCAAGGACGCCGCGTACACCCGCCGCTACTACTGCGACGCCCTGCGCAGCGTCTACGACGGGCCGGCCGGACTCCTTGGCTCCAACCACGGCCTCCGGCCGGGCCAGTACTTCGCCAAGAACAACCCGGCCCTCCTGGACGACGAGCACCCCAATCCGTTCACCGAGGAAAAGCTCCTGCGCTTGGACGAGTACGAGATGGACTTCCACGAGGACTTCTATGACTTCGCCCCCGGCTGGACCGCCACGCACGGCCACCTCGGATTCAGCCTCAGCAGGTATGCAGGCGGCACCGCCATGGGGGCCGCCCGAAAGATCGGAAAGTCCGTGGTCTGCGGTCACACGCACCGGGCCGGAATCATCTCCGAATCCCGCGGCTACAAGGGCCGCGTCGAGACCCTGACCGGCCTCGAAATCGGAAACCTCATGGACATGAAGCAGGCCAACTACCTCAAGCACGGCGCCGGTAACTGGCAGCAGGCATTCGGGATCGTCCGCATCAGCGGCACCAAGGTCTTCCCGGAACTCGTAATGATCAACAACGGCGCCTTCGTGGTGAATGGAGAGAAGTACTTTGCCTAACTCCGAGACCGTCGAGCTGGACTGGGTCTACCTCGCCAACCTGGCCGACAAGGTCGCCTACAACATCGCGCAGAAGTGGGCCATCGTCGAGAAGGACGACGTGAAGCAAGAGATCCTGCTCCACGCCTACGAACACCGGCCCGCCATCGAAGCCAACTACGCCAACGAGGACTTCCTCTGGAAGATCTTCAACAAGGCCGGCGTCCAGTACGCGTCCAAGGAACGCAACTACTACGACCTCCAGGACGACACGTACTACTACACCCCCGACGAAGCCAAGTCCGCCCTGCGCACGTTCCTCTACACCGATGACGAGCTGGGCCAGATGATCGGCAAGAAGGACGACCTCCTCTCGTCCCGCGTGACCGACAACCTCGTCTCTGCCCGCATCGACGCAGCGACCTCCCTCAAGAAGCTGCCCGAGCGCTACCAGCAGCTCCTGATGAAGCGGTTCGTGTACGGCGTACCCATCGCCGAGCAGAGCGATCGCATGGCCCTCTCGCGGGCGATAGTCGCCCTCGCACAGCAGATGAACCGCACCATCCGCATCAAGAAGGCCGCCGCGTGATCGAGACCGTCAAGACCTACCGCCGCACCGCGACCGCCGTCTCGGGCCGTCAGCCCGTCCAGATCAAGGTCGTCTACGACCCCACGCCCACTTCGTCGACCTACGTCGGCTACTGGGATGAGAACGGCGACCCCCACGAGATGAACCTCGCCCCGCGGGATCTCACCGCACTCATAGCCATGCTGCACGCAGCCAACTTCGCCAAGGACACGGAGACCGAATGACCTTCCCCACCGAGACCGCCAAGACCGTCTACGAACGCACCTACTCCCGGATCAAGCCCAACGGCGACCACGAGACCTGGCCGGCGACCGTCCGCCGCGTCGTGGACGGCAACCTCGCCCTCGTCGAGCCCCGTTACCACCGCGCGGACGAGCGCGGACGGCTCATCGAACTGATGGAGTCCTTCAAGCTACTGCCCGCCGGCCGCCACCTGAAGTCGTCCGGCGTCTCCGACTACGCCCTCAACAACTGTTGGGCCGCGGGCTGGGACGCCGCCCGTCCCGAGAAGCACTTCACGTTCGTCCTGCTCCGCCTCGCCGAAGGAGGCGGCGTCGGATCGAACTACTCGGCCCGCTACCTCGACGACTTCCCGGACGTACAGATCCCCGTCGAGGTGCACATCGTGTGCGACCCGAGCCACCCCGACTTCGCCGACCTCAAGACGGCCGGACTGCTCTCCGACGCGTACGGCCACGATTGGGCCGGCGCCTACGCCGTCGAGGACTCCCGCGAGGGCTGGGCCGCAGCCCTGGGTGACCTGATCACCACCGCGCACAACCGGGCCACGAAGCACACGGCCCGCGTGTACGACGTGTCCCGGGTCCGCCACAAGGGCGCCGCCCTCAAGTCCTTCGGCGGCACTGCGAGTGGCCCGCAGCCGTTCGCCGAGATGCTGGTCAACATCGGCGCGGTCCTCCGGGCCAAGGTGTGGGTCGATGATGAGGATCCGGCCGGTCTGAAGCGGTACGTCGTGGACCGGATCAACGGCCGGGACGCCATGGTGATCGACCACGAGATAGCCAAGTGCATCGTCTCCGGCGGCGTCCGCCGCTCGGCCCGGATGAGCATCATGCGCTGGGACGACCCGCTCATCGACTGGTTCCTCGACTGCAAGGCCGACTCCGAGCAGTCCATGTGGACGACGAACATCTCAGTCGAGGTGGACACCCGCTTCTTCGAGGTGCTGAACAAGCTCGACAGCCCGAGCCACCCCATCCTCCGCAAGATCGCTGAGGGCGCCCGCACCACGGGCGAACCAGGCTTCTGGAACTCCGCGAAGACCGCGGAGGGCGAGGTCGACGGCGCCTTCACGGTCAACCCGTGCGGCGAGGCCACCCTGACTCCGTGGGAACCGTGCTGTCTCGGCAACGTCAACCTCGGTGTCTACGTGGACAGTTCGGGGATCGTCGACTGGGACGGCCTCCACGAGGCCCACTACCTGCTGACCCGGTACCTGATCCGCGCCACCATGGCGCCGGTCGCCGACAACCGCTCCAAGAAGGCGATCAACCGGTTCCACCGCATCGGCGTGGGGCACCTCGGGTTCGCTGACTTCCTCGCCAAGCAGGGGGTCCTGTACACCGAGGCACCCGAGGACCGGCTTGTCCGGGCCGCGCTGGAGAACCTGGCAGGCGTCGTCGACCAGGCGGCGGACGAGTACTCGAACGAGCTGCGTATCCCGCGGCCGATCAAGACTCGCGTCATCGCTCCGACCGGCACCACGAGCAAGCTGGCCGGCGCCTCGGGCGAGGGCATCCACGCTCCGTTCGCGACGTACTTCCTGCGCCGCATCCGGTTCTCGATGGTCGAACCGTCCGAGGTGAGGCAGGTGGAGGAGTACCGGAGCAAGGGCTACAAGGTCGAGCCGTGCATCTACGCGGCGAACACTGCGGTTGTGGAGATCCCGACGAAGGACCCGCTCCTGGAGCAGGTACTCGACCCCTCGTACGTGCAGCACGCCGGGCAGCTCTCGCTTCGCGACATGCTCGCGGTACAGAAGCTCTACCAGGAGTGCTGGGCTGACCAGGCAGTGTCCTACACGGCGTCGATCGACCCGGAGCTGTACGCAGTCGAGGACGTTGAGCTAGTGCTCAGGGAGTTCATGCCGGACCTCAAGGGCTCCACGCTCTTCCCGGAGTTCAGCCGATCGCAGGCGCCCTACGAGCGCCTGACGCCAGGGGAGTATGCGGCCGAGATCGCCAGGCTCGGCATCGAGACCGCAGACACCTCCTACGACGAGATCTGCGCCTCCGGCGCGTGCCCCGTGTGACCTAGATCGCCACCTTAGAAGTTGATTGCGGTAACGCATTCGCGTAACCTTGAAACAGAAGGAGAAAGCGCATGAGCACTGACCCGTTCGCCGACGTTTCCCCGTGGGATGAGCCCAACGAAGCCCCCATCACCGAGACCCCCAAGGAGTCGCCCGTGACCACTGCCCCCGCCGCCGTTTCCGCCGCCCCCAACCCGTTCAAGATCGGCCTCACCTTCAAGGCCGCTTCCGGCTTCGACGCCGAGTGGATCACTCCGACCGTCTACGGCGGTTCCGCCGACGAGGTCGCACAGCGCACTGTCGACCTGATCGGCGCACTCAAGGAGCACGGCGTCATCGAGCTGGCGAGCAAGGCGGCCGAATACACCCGCGGCCAGTTCAAGGGCGCAGTCGCGAAGGCAGCCCCGAAGAAGTTCGAGGGTGGCCGCGTCGTCGCGGCGGGCGGTGACGGCGCCGCCGAGGGTGACGTGACCTGCGTCCACGGTCAGCGCACGCACCGAACGGGCGCTACCTGGGAGGCAATGTTCTGCCCGGCCCGCGAGAAGTCCGAGCAGTGCCCGCCGGCCTGGAAGGACAAGAAGACCGGCAAGTTTGTCGCCAAGGGCTGACTAGGTCTCTTTTTTGACCTGGAAGTTGATTGCGGTAATTCGGGGGTCGGTTTCGGCCGGCCCCCGCCCCTCACCGAAGGACCACAGTGCACATCGAGTTCCGTTCCAACATGACCGTCGAGCTGATCGACTCCATGGGTAATGACCACAGCATCGCCCGTGCGGCCCGCGTCTCCTCCGGCACCACCGGAACCCCCGAGAAGGACCGCGGCCTGATCAACATGCTGATGCGCGACCGGCACGGCAGCCCCTTCGAGGCCGTCACCTTCCAGTTCCGCATCGAGTGCCCGCTCTTCGTAGCCCGCGAGTTCTTCCGCCACCGCATCGCTTCGTACAACGAAGTCTCCGGCCGCTACCAGGAGATGCAGCCCGTCTTCTACGTCCCCGACGAGCGCCGCCCCCTCAAGCAGACCGGGAAGCCCGGCGCCTACAAGTTCAAGGCCGGCACGCCACAGCAGGCCATCGATGTCCTGGTCATGCACCAGGACGCCGCCGCCGAAGCCTGGAGTCGCTATCGGTTCATGCTCGACCGCGGAATCGCCCGCGAAGTGGCCCGCAACGTACTGCCGTTGAGCCTCTACACGAGCTTCTACGTGACCTTGAACCTCCGGTCGCTCCTCAACCTGCTCTCCCTGCGCTGGGCACACCCGGACAGCACCGTGCCCACTTTCCCCCTCGCCGAGATCGAGGCCGTAGCCCAGCAGATCGACCAGTTCGCCCGCGCCGTCGCCCCCGACGCCATGGCGGCCTTCGACAAGAACGGACGTGTCGCCCCGTGACCGAGATCCAGCACCAGAACGGCGTCATCAAGGCCGAGGCGTCCGCACGGCCCACGATCTCCCACACCGGAGAACGCACGGTGACCGTCGAGGCCACCTATCGGGCCGACGAGCACTTCGCCAGTTCAGAGGTCGTCCACCTCTCAAGGACCGCAGCCCTCAAGGTCGTTCGCGACATCGCCAAGGCCCTGGACGCCCACCTCGCCGACGCAGTCACCCAATACCTCGCAGAGGAATGAGACAGGAGGTCTCCTTGCGGCTCATCGAATACCCGATCAAGAGCCAGACGGTTCGCATCCACGTCGTTGAGACCGAGGACGACCTTCCCGACTTCGAGTCCTTCATCCTGGCCAACCAGGACCTCCTTGCCCACGACTCCGAGACAACGGGCCTGGACTGGTGGAACGCGACTACCGGCACGTTCCGGGCCCGTCTCTGGCAGTTCGGCAACGCCCACGAGTCGTTCGTGGTGCCCGTCGAGAAGGGGCGGCCGTT
Source organism: Streptomyces sp. NPDC002790 (assembly GCF_040295505.1). Classification (NCBI taxonomy): domain Bacteria; kingdom Bacillati; phylum Actinomycetota; class Actinomycetes; order Kitasatosporales; family Streptomycetaceae; genus Streptomyces; species Streptomyces sp. NPDC002790. The sequence goes on from NZ_JBEOVM010000048.1 coordinate 44,259, forward strand.
TCGCAACGCGGTCCGCTGGGCGCTCAAGACCGCATACCGGCTCATCGCGCAGAACGGCACGTTCGACCTGCACGTTGCCGAAGCCTGTCTCGGCATCCCGATGGAGGAGCTTGCGCCCAAGAGCTGGGACACCAAGCTGTTCGCCCACCTCGTCGACCCTCGGGCCGTCAAGGAAGGCGGGCCTGGTCTCAAGCTTGAAGAGCTGACCAAGCACTACATCTGCCCTGTAGTGGCCGATGAGGTCAAAGGCTCCATGACGGCCATCGCCAAGGAACTCAAGGTCAAGAAGGACGACGTATGGCCCGTCATCCCGATCGACCACCACGGCTACAACCTGTACGCGGGTATGGACCCCGTCCTCGCCTTCCGGCTCTTCAAGATCCTCAAGCCGATGGTTCCGGTGCGCAGCCGGAAGAAGGGGCTCATCTCCTGGGAGCACCGCCTCGCCCACATCACGGCGAAGATCGAGCGCCGGGGGTACCTCCTCGACACGGAGTACGCACAGGCCAAGTCGGCGGAGCTGTACGAGCAGCAACTCAAGTGGGAAGAGGTCGCACGCCGCGAAGGCGTCGACAACGTCAACTCCAACGCGCAGATCATCGCCGCCCTCCAGGGGCGCGGCGTCAAGCTCACCAAGAAGACCAAGAAGGGGAACCTATCGGTCGATGACGAGGTGCTGTCCGCGGTCGGCATTCCGCTGACCGAGGCCATCATCCAGGCCAAGAAGGCGATGAAGTGGAAGGCCACCTGGTTCGACCGGGCCCTTCACGGCCAGGACGCCGAAGGCCGAGTGCACGCGAGTATCAACTCCTGCCAAGCCAGGACAGCTCGCATGACCATCTCGGGCGCCGTCCCAGCGCAGACCCTTCCGGCCGGCGACTCGTACGTACGGCACTGCTTCCTCGCCGAACCCGGACACGTCACCGTCAGCAGCGACTACGGAAACATGGAGCTGCGCGTCCTCGCCGCCTTCAGCGGCGACCCGACAATGCTCGACGCGTTCCACCGCGGCCTGGACCTCCACCAGATCACCGCCGACGCCGCAGGCGTCGACCGGAAGGCCGGCAAGGGCACCAACTTCACCGTCTGCTTCGGCGGCGGCTGGAAGGCCATCGTCGAGCAGTACGGCGTCTTGGACGCCGAAGCCAAGAAGGCCGTCAAGGCGTTCTGGGAGACCTACCCCGGCGTGAAGCGTCTCGCCGATCGCCTCCAGCGTGAGGCCCGGCGAACCGGCTACATCTACACCGGCACCGGCCGGCGCATCCCCGTCGACCGCGACCGCATCTACGCCGCCCTCAACTACTTCATCCAGTCCACCAGCCGCGACATCACGGCCCGAGCCCTGATCGAACTCGACCGCCACGGATACACCGAGTTCGTTCGCCTCCCCATCCACGACGAACTGGTCTTCTCCTTCCCCGAAGACCGCGCCGCCGAGCTGGCCGAGAAGACCGCGCGAATCATGGAGATGGCCGTCCGCGGCCTCCTGGTCCCCGTGGACGCCGAAATCGGCAAGCAGTCGTGGGGGAGCGTCCTCGACCTCGAAGCAAGCAAGCACTAGGGGGCGTCAGCTAGTCCCACATCCAAGTGTGATCACAGTCGTGGCCTGCAAAGAGCGTGCAGTGTTCCGTGGCCATGGTGTCCTCGTCTCCCGTCGAGGTACTGCCGCAGTGGGGCAGCGCCAGCAACTCGCCATCCATGTCATCGGTCCAGCGGAGCCAGGCCCCAACCTCCGGGGCCCCGGCCAACTGCCGGTAGTGCGACTTGTGCCACGGGTCATGGGGCAACTCGCACCAGTTCTCCCGAGGAGTCAGCTCCTCCCCATCCGGCACACCAGAGGGCCACGCCAAGGCCAAGGCGCGCTGACGCACGTCCACCGACAGCCACACCGTCACTCCACACCCACGCCGTTCTTTGGCCATGCCCGCTACCGCCTTTCACTCA
>NZ_JBEOVM010000049.1:0-45876 GCF_040295505.1 Streptomyces sp. NPDC002790
GGGGGGGGGGGGGGGGGGGGCGGCCGCCGCCCGTGGTTCGGCCCCCCGCCGCTCTGCTGGGGGCGGGCCGCCTGCCCCGTCGGGCCGCCGCCCCCCCCCCCCCACCTGTCGGGCACCAGGTGAGCCACTAGGGAGGACACGCATGACCGACGCCACCCCCACCGCGCCGATACGCACCTCATCGGGCCCGGTCCGCGGGCTCGCGCAGGGAGCGCTGAGCGTCTTCCGCGGCATCCCCTACGCCCAACCACCGGTCGGGCCAATACACTTGGCGGCCCCGGAACCGGCGCTGCCGTGGGACGGTGTGCGGGACGCGTTCGACTTCGGCCCGCCGCCCCCGCAGTCCCTCGCGGGTGGACTCGCGGGCGGCCCGGTCCCCGAGGGCGAGGACTGGCTGACCGTCAACGTGTGGTCGCCCGAGCTCGGCGCCGCGGGCCTGCCCGTGCTGGTCTATGTGTACGGAGGGGCGTACGTCACCGGCTCCACCGACGGGCCGCACTACGACGGCTCCGCGCTCGCCGGCCGCGGCGCGGTCGTCGTGACCCTCAACTACCGTGTCGGCGCCGAGGGTTTCGGCGTCTTCGACGGGGCGCCCGCCAACCGGGGCCTGCTCGACCAGGTGGCGGCGCTGCGCTGGGTGCGGGAGAACATCGCGGCGTTCGGCGGCGACCCGGCCCAGGTCACCGTCTTCGGGGAGTCGGCGGGCGCGGGCTCGGTGGCGTCGCTGCTCGCAATGCCTTCGGCGGCGGGCCTGTTCCGGCGTGCGGTGGCGCAGAGCGTGCCGGGCACGTTCTTCACGCTCGACCTCGCGCGTGACATCGGCGCGCGGATCGCGGAGCGGCTCGGGGTGCCGGGCGCGGGGGCCGCCGAACTCGCCGCGTGCGCGCCGAAGGCGTTGCGCGACGCCACGGACGACCTGATCCGCGTGCTGCCCGAGTACGCGGACCGCTGGGGCCGCGTCGCCCACACCTCCACCCCGTTCTCGCCGGTGGTCGACGGCGAGGTGCTGCCCACCACGCCGTGGGAGGCGCTCGCGGGCGGCGCCGCGCGCGACGTCGAGCTGCTCGTCGGGCACAACCGGGACGAGTTCCGGCTGTTCACCATCATGGCGGGCCGGTACGGGAAGACGACCGGGGAGGAGGCGGTCGAGGCGCTGCTGCGGTTCGGTCCGGGACCCGGCGCCGAGGCAGGCTACCGGGCGGCGTACCCGTCCGCGGACCCGGTCCGGCTGCACGAACTCGTCATGTCCGACTGGCTGTTCCGGATGCCGTCGCTGCGCCTGGCCGAGGCCCACGCGGCGGGCGGCGGGACCGCGTACGCGTACGAGCTGTGCTGGGAGGCTCCCGGCGCGGGCGGCGCGATGGGCGCCTGTCACGCGCTGGACGTGCCGCTCGTCTTCGGCACGCTCGACTCCGCCTTCGCCGGCCTCTTCCTCGGCGGTCAACTCCCGGACAGGGCCGTGGAGTTGTCGCGAGAGATGGGCGCCGCGTGGACCGCGTTCGCGAAGGACGGGGCCCCGGGGTGGGCGCCGTTCACCGCCGGCGAGCGGGCGACCCGCGTCTTCGACGCACCCTCGCGCACGGCCCCGTACCCGGAGGAGGCCTCCCGGCTGCTGTGGGAGGGCTTCGACTTCGTGCCGCTGGACCTGGAGCCCGGCGCGAGCGCGACCGCGCGACGCGCCGACGGCTGAGCGTTTCGAAACGGTTTCCGCGCCTACCGTCTCAGGCATGAACAAACGCGCCCAAATGTCCCTGGTTCTGCTCGCCGGTGCCTCCGGGTCCGTGGACGCGCTCGCGTTCACGGCCCTCGGCACCGTGTTCGCGGGCGTGATGACCGGGAACCTCGTGCTGCTCGGCATCTCGGCGGGCCCGGGTTCGGGGCACGACGTGGCCGCGCCGCTGTACGCGCTCGGCGGGTACGCGGTGGGGGCCGCGGCGACCGCCCTCGCGTGCCGGGGCGTTCGCGAGGCGCGGGCGACAGGGTGGCCGGGCCGCGTCGTCGCCTGCCTCGCCGCGCAGTGCGTGTTGCTCGGCTTCGTCGCGGTGGTGGGCGGTGTGCTCGACGGGGACCCGGTCGGGGTGTGGCGGACCGCGCTGCTCGTCGTGGCCGCGCTCGCGATGGGCGGGCAGTCGGCCGCGATGGTTGCGGCGGGGGGCGGGGCCGCGCCCACGACCTATTTCACGGGGACGCTGACGACGCTCGTGACCGGGGTGGCGGACGGGTCGGGGCGCGGCCGGGAGCAACTGTGGGTGACCGGCCGGTTGTTGGCCGTGGTCGGCGGCGCGGCCTGCGCCGTAGCGGTGCGGGAGGCTTTCCCGCCGTGGGGGTTCGCGCCGCCGGCCGTCCTGACCGCCGCCGCGGTCGCGTGCCAGAAACCTGCACACCGAATGCGCAGGGCAGTCACGGAGCTTCGCAAATAAATATTGGCCCATACAACCACCGCACGCCATTAGTGCCCGCCTGTCCCCCTTTGCTGTTCTGCGACACCGGGCGTTCACAATCCTCTCCGTGAAGAATGTGAAGGACATGCCAGTCGGCTGTGAACACCCCGGCACACGAAGGTAATTGGCCTCGCCGATCCCCCCGGAATGGACCCGATCGGATTAGCTGTGCGACGCGTCAACATGCTTTGATCCTCCGCATCGCATGATGGCCGCAGGGATTCGCAGCCACCGATTTCCAGCGCGCCCCGCGTATTTGAAATACCAGGACATCCCCCCATGAGAAGGGCGGCTCACCATGAGCAACCACATTGAGACCGTTGAGATCTCGGACGCCGACCTCGACAACGTCTCCGGCGGTCTCGTCGGCGGCCTCGTCGGCCAGGTCACCGGCACGGTCGAGGGCATCGCCCCGGTCGCCGGCACCGTCTCCTCCGTGACCAACACGGTCGAGGGCCTCACCGGCGTCAACGCCGGCGCCGTCACCGGTCTGGCCGGCGGCCTGACCTCCGGCCTCTGAGTCGGATTCGATCCCTCGGGATCCCCGCGCCACCTCCTGACGGGTGGCGCACCCCAAGCCTCGGGACCCACCGGTCCCGGGGCTTTCGGGGCGTCCGGGCACCGGCCCCTCTGGGCCCTTTCGGTTCGGCCCGGCAAGGAAGCTAGGTAAGGGAAAGACCCCGTGCAGTTCCGCCAACAGGCCCTGTCCAAACTGCAGTCGCCGGAGGAGCTCGATCTGCCGGTGCGCCTCGCGCGGCCGCAGGGACTGCTCGTACTCGCCGTCACCGTCGTCGTGATGGTCGCCGCCTGCGTCTGGGCCGTCACCGGCTCGGTGTCATCGACGCTCAAGGCGGACGGCATCCTCACGTACGCGCAGGGCAGCTACGTCCTGCAGACCCCCGTCACCGGGCAGGTCACCGGCCTGTACGTGAAGGAGGGCCAGCGGGTGCGCGCGGGCGCGCCGATCCTCAAGGTGCGGACCGCGCAGGGCAACCGGGCCGTGCGGGCCATCGACGCCGGCCGGGTCACGGCGCTCGTCGCGCGGATCGGCTCGGTCGTCACGACCGGCTCCGACGTGGCGACGGTGGAGAAGACCGGTTCGACGCGCGATCCGCTGCTCGCGATGCTGTACGTGCCCGCCACCGGCGCCGGCACCGTGGACGCGGGCGCCGACGTCGACCTGAACGTGCCGCAGGCGCAGCAGTACGGCGTGCTGCGCGGGACCGTGAAGGCGGTCGGCCGCGCCGCCCAGACGAAGCGGCAGGTCACCGACTTCATCGGGGACAGCTCGCTGGCCGGCGGGTTCACGAAGGGCGGGGCCCGGGTCCCGGTCCTGGTGGAACTCAAGAAGGCGGACACGAAGTCCGGGTACGCCTGGTCGTCCGAGGGCGGCCCGCCCTATCCGCTCGCTTCCATGACTCTCGCGTCCGGCTCCGTACACCTCGCCGATCAGCGCCCGATGGATTGGCTGAAGCCGTGACCACGACCTCCCTGCCGCCCGCGGGCCACCGCCCGGACCGCCGCCGCTCGCGCCCCGCTCCTCCGCCGAAGAAGCCCGGCAAGAAAGTGCGCACGCCCACCGTGCTCCAGATGGAGGCCGTCGAGTGCGGCGCCGCGGCGCTCGCGATGATCCTCGCGTACCACGGCCGGCACGTCCCGCTGGAGGAGCTGCGCATCGCGTGCGGCGTCTCGCGGGACGGCTCGCGCGCCTCGAACCTCCTCAAGGCGGCCCGCAGTTACGGCATGACCGCCAAGGGCATGCAGATGGAACCGGCCGCGCTCGCCGAGGTGCAGGGCCCGGCGATCCTGTTCTGGGAGTTCAACCACTACGTCGTCTACGACGGCATGGGCCGCCGCTTCGGCCGCCGCGGCGTGCACATCAACGACCCCGACAAGGGCCGCCGCTTCGTGCCGATGGAGGACTTCGACACGAGCTTCACGGGTGTCGTCCTCGTCCTGGAGCCGGGCGACGGCTTCCGTACGGGCGGGCGCAAGCCGGGCATCATGACGGCGCTGCCCGCACGGCTGCGCGGCACCACCGGCACGATGCTCCTCGCGCTGCTCGCGAGCCTGCTGCTGGTCGGCGTGGGCGCGGCGGTGCCCGCGCTCAGCAAGACGTACATCGACCTGTTCCTCATCGGCGACCAGACGTCGCTGCTCGGCGCGCTGTTCGCGTCGATGGGCGCGATGGTGGCGCTGACCGCCGTACTCACGTGGTTGCAGCAGACGAACCTGCTGCACGGCCGCATCATCTCCTCGACGCTGAGCAGCGCCCGCTTCTTCGGGCATCTGCTGCGCCTGCCCGTCACGTTCTTCTCGCAGCGCAGTCCGGCCGACCTGGTGCAGCGCCTCCAGTCGAACGACGCGGTCGCCGAGACCCTGGCCCGCGACCTGACGGCGGCGGGCGTCGACGGGATCGTGGTGCTGCTGTACGCGGCGCTGCTGTACTCCTACGATCCGCAGCTCACGGCGGTCGGCGTCGGGATCGCGCTGCTGAACGTGGTGGCGATGCGGGTGGTCGTACGACTGCGGGCGACGGGCACGCAGAAGCTGCGCGCGGACACGGCGCGGCTCACCAACACCTCGTACACGGGCCTTCAGCTCATCGAGACGATGAAGGCGACCGGCGGCGAGAACGGCTACTTCCGGCGGTGGGCGGGCCAGCACGCGACCACGCTCGAGGAGCAGCAGAAGCTCGGGGTGCCGAGCGCGTGGCTCGGCATCGTCGCGCCGGCCCTCGCGACCCTCAACAGCGCGCTGATCCTTTGGATCGGCGGCATGCGGGCGGTCGAGGGCCATTTGTCGGTGGGTCTCCTTGTCGCCTTTCAGACACTCATGACCCGCTTCACCACGCCGCTGACCCGGCTGAACAGTGTCGCGGGCCGCATCCAGGACTTCGCGGCCGACGTGGCGCGCCTGAAGGACGTGGAGAACTTCCCCGTCGACCAGCTGTACGCGCGCCCCGAGCAGGTGCAGAGCACGCGCCGACTGCGCGGCCACATCGAGCTGGATGGCATCACGTTCGGCTACAGCCCGCTCGACAAGCCCCTCCTGTCCGGCTTCTCCCTGACGGTGGGGCCCGGACAGCAAGTCGCTCTGGTGGGCGGTTCGGGCAGCGGCAAGTCGACGGTCTCGCGCCTGATCTCCGGCCTGTACGCGCCGTGGGAGGGCGTCATCCGGATCGACGACCGGCGCCTGGACGACATCCCGCGCGGCGCGCTCGCGGCCTCCGTCTCCTTCGTCGACCAGGACGTGTTCCTCTTCGAGGGCACGGTCCGCGACAACGTCGCGCTGTGGGACCCGTCGATCTCCGACGAGGCCGTGGAGGAGGCGCTGCGCGACGCGTGCCTGTACGACGTGGTGGCGCGCCGCCCCGGGGGTGTGCGCGGCCGGGTCGAGCAGGACGGCCGGAACTTCTCCGGCGGTCAGCGGCAACGGCTCGAAATCGCGCGAGCCCTTGTGCGGCGGCCCTCGATCCTCGTGCTCGACGAGGTGACCAGCGCGCTCGACGCGGAGACCGAGCAGACCGTCATGGACAACATCCGGCGGCGCGGCTGCGCCTGCGTCGTCATCGCGCACCGCCTCAGCACGGTCCGCGACAGCGACGAGATCGTGGTCCTCGACCACGGGCAGGTCGTCGAGCGGGGCCGCCACGAGCATCTGGTGCGGGCCGGCGGGCCGTACGCCGAGCTGGTCAAGGAGCACTGAGATGACCGACGCGCAAACGGAGTTCACGTCCTCCGACCAAGTGGTGGCGGCCTTCGGCGGCCTCGGCGCCCCCGTCGACTGCACCGATCTGCGCAACCTGCCGCTCGAGGGCCCGCACGTGCTGTGGCTCGTGGCGGGCGGCGCGCTCGACCTGTTCGCGGTCGACGCGCACAGCCAGGGGCACTGGCACTTCCTGGGCCGCCTGGAGCCGGGCACGCTGCTGCTCGGCCCGGTCGAGGGCACGCAGCACACGCTCGTGGGGCGGCCGCTGTCCGGCTGCCAGGTGCGCCGCATACCGCTGCGCGAACTGCCGTACGCGCCGCCCGCCTACGACGGTTCGTACGGGTGGAGTCTGCTGGAGGAGGCCTTCGCGCTCGGTGTGGGCCGCGGGCAGCAGGTCCTCTTCGAGGCGCCGTTGGAGAGCCGTACGGTCGAGGACTCCCTCGTCGGCGACGACGACGTGCTGTGGCCCCAACTCGCTCCCGGCAGCGTGCAGTACGGGTCCGCCTACGCGGCGGACGCGGCGTCCGATCTGCTGGTCGACACCGGCCTGTGGCAGAGCATGGTCAACCAGCAGTGGCGGCTGCTCTCCACGCTCGACCGCTGGATCGAGCGCCTGGAGAGCGCGCACGAGGACCGCGCGGCGGCGGGCATCCGCGCGGGCGAGGCCGTCCGCGAGCAGGCCGACCGCACGCTGCTCGCGTCCATGGGCACCAAGCGCGGCCGCCGGGGCTCCCACGACGCGGGCGCCGACGCCACGTACGCGGCCTGCAAGGTCGTCGCGGACGCGGCCGGGATCCGGCTCGTCGACCCCGACCACGTGGGCGCGGTCAGCGACCGCCTCGACCCGGTCGAACAACTCGCCACGGCCTCCCGTCTTCGCACCCGTCCCGTACGCCTCGCCGGGGACTGGTGGCGCCGCGACGCGGGCCCGCTGGTCGGCTACCGGGCCTCGTCCGGCGCCCCGGTCGCACTGCTGTGGCGGCGCGGCGGCTACGAGACCGTGAACCCGGCGGGCGACCGGCGTATCCGCGTCGACGAGGACAACGCGGAGGACTTCGAAGAGCGGGCGATCATGCTCTACCGCCCGCTCCCCGACGGCGATCTGACCCCACTCAGGCTGGTGCGCTTCAGCATGCAGTCGATGACGAAGGACATCCGCAGGCTGCTGCTCGCGGGCCTGGTCACGGTGGTCCTCGGCGCGCTCGTCCCCGTCGCGACCGGCCAGGTCCTCGGCACGTACGTCCCGAACGCGCAGACCAGCCTGATCGCGCAGGTCTCGCTCGCGGTCGTGGTCACCAGTGTCGTGACGGCGGCGTTCATGCTGCTCCAGAACCTCACGGTGCTGCGCATCGAGGGAAGAGTGGAGAGCGTCCTCCAACCGGCCGTCTGGGACCGGCTGTTGAGGCTGCCGACCCGCTTCTTCGCCTCCCGCTCGACGGGTGAGCTGGCGAGCGCGGCGATGGGCATCAGCTCGATCAGGCGCTTGCTGTCCGGCGTGGGCCCGATCGTCGTCCAGTCGACGACGGTCGGCGCGATGAACTTCGTCATGCTCCTCCTTTACAGCGTCCCGCTGGCGATGGCGGCCCTCGGCATGCTGGTCCTCGTCGCGGCCGTCTTCCTCACCCTCGGGCTGCTCGAACTGCGCTGGCAGCGCCGCCTGGTGAAGCTCGGCAACAAGCTCAACAACCAGGCGTTCCAGACGCTGCGCGGGCTGCCGAAGCTGCGGGTCGCGGGCGCGGAGAGCTTCGCGTACGCGGCGTGGGCGAAGGAGTTCGCGCGCACCCGCGAGCTGCAACGCAGGGCCGGCCGCATCAAGAACGCGACGACGGTCCTCAACTCGGTCTACCTCCCGCTGTGCTCCCTCGTGATGTTCATGCTGCTCGCGGGGCCGGCCCGCGGCTCCATGTCGGCGGCGTCCTTCCTCACGTTCAACACGTCGGTGACGATGCTCCTGACGTCGGTGACGCAGCTGACCGGCGCGCTGATCTCGGCGGCCGCGGTCCTGCCGATGTTCGAGCAGATCAAGCCGGTGCTCGACGAGAAGCCCGAGGTCCGCGAGGCGGCGACGCAGCCGGGCGAGCTGACCGGCGCGCTCGACGCGCGGGGCGTCTCCTTCCGCTACACCGACGACGGCCCGCTGGTCCTCGACGACGTGAACGTGTCCATCCGGCCGGGCGAGTTCGTGGCGGTGGTCGGCGAGAGCGGCTGCGGCAAGTCCACGCTGCTGCGCCTGCTGATCGGCTTCGACGCCCCGGCCTCCGGCAGCGTCCTGTACGACGGCCAGGACCTCTCGGCGCTCGACCAGGCGGCGGTGCGGCGCCAGTGCGGCGTCGTCCTGCAGAACGCCCAGCCACTGAGCGGGTCGATCCTCGACTGCATCTGCGGCGCCGAGGCCTTCACGCAGGAGGAGGCGATGGCGGCGGCCGAGATGGCGGGCCTCGCCGAGGACATCAAACGGATGCCGATGGGCCTGCACACGATGATCTCGGGCGGCGGCGCGGTCTCCGGCGGCCAGCGCCAGCGCCTGATGATCGCGCAGGCGCTGATCCGCCGCCCGCGCATTCTCTTCTTCGACGAGGCGACGAGCGCGCTCGACAACGAGACGCAGCGCATCGTCATCGACAGCACGAAGGCCCTCCGGGCGTCGCGGGTCGTCATCGCACACCGTCTGTCGACGGTCATGGACGCGGACCGGGTGATCGTGATGTCGGCGGGCCGGGTCGTGCAACAGGGCTCCCCGGAGGAGCTGTTGAGGGACACGGGTGGGCGGCTGCACGAGTTGGTGCGGCGACAGATGGCGTAACACCTCGGAGCGCTTCGGCCCTTCGTAAGGTCAGCGCACGTCCCCGTACTCGCTCAACACACCAGGCGGTGCAAGCGCGTTGACGTAGTGCGCCGGGCCGTGATCGTCGAAGGAGTACTTGAACGGGAGCGTCCGCGTCAGGGCGAGGCGGGCCGCGAAGAAGGCGAGGGGGGCCACGACCGCGAGGCCCGCGAGGCTGTCCATCTGGGCGTAGGGCAGGGCGGGTTCGAGCCGCTCGACCCAGCCCTCCTCGCGGGCGCGGCCGGGGATCGCCGTCATGCGGCGCAGCCGTCGCAGCGGGTTCGTGCCGGTGAGGAGGTCGCCTGGGAAGGATGCCGCCTCGGCCGCCGCGTCGGCCGCGGCCGTGAACGCCGCGTCGACCGCGCTGCGCGGCCTGCGGAAGTGGAACTCGCGGCCGAACGGGGCGTAGGGGCCGACGGGGCGCGGCGGCAGCGCGGGCACCACATCGCGGTCGTAGATGTAGCGCAGGAGCCGGTCACGCAGGAGGTGGGTGCCGTTGCTGTCGACGGTGTCCGCGCAGGCGCGCGCCAGGTCCGGGCCGCCGATCATGGGCTGCCCGAAGGTGTATACGGCGCGCAGCAGGCGGGCGATGTGCGCGTAGCGGGGCTCGTGGACGAGGGTGACCGCCATCAGGGCCGCCATGGCCGCGCCGAGGCTGTGCCCGGTGATGTAGAGCGCTTCGAGGCCGGGGCCGCGGGTGCCCGGCTCGTCGGGGTCGATGGACTCGCCGCGCACAGCGCGCTCCAGGGACTGGAGGATGAGGTAGCGGGTGGCGCGCATGTTGCGGTAGAAGCCGGCGTGCACCGCGTATTCGCGGCCGTCGAGGTCGACGGCGAGGGTCTCCGGGCGGACGTCGGCGTCCGTGAGGATGCTGATGATGTCCTCGGGTTGGGTGCCCCGGTAGCAGAGGATCGCGATCCGGCGGTCCTCGTCCTGGATCAGGTAGGCGGCGGAGGCGATGTAGAGCGCGTCGACGCGCTGCTCGAAGACGCGGACGCGGTTGCGTTCCAGGCCGAGCCGCGTCGCCATCATCGCGACGGTCTCCGCGTCGCCACCCTGCTCGTAACCGGCGTACGCGTACGCCGCAAGGGTCGCCATGGTGTGCGGAAGCACGCCCGCCGGATCGGGGTGCTCCTTGTCGTCGCTGAGCAGGCGGGGCAGTTCCGGGTGGACGGGAAAGGTGGTTCTGCCCGGCTCGACGAACGTGGCCTCCTTGAGGGGGCGCAGGTCCGCGAAGGCGGGTCCTTGCACGATCGCGTGCCGCATGACACCTCCCGTAGCGGGGGCTGTGCAGCACACCATCGGCGCACGACCGCGTCAAGGCGTCGTGAAACGGCCATGTGCGGGACCTGCGGGTGAGGCGGGTGTGGGGCGGGCGGCGCGCGGTGCTGACCCACCTGGTACCGACCGGTCGCTGACAGGCGCAAATCCCCCTGGCCGTACGGGAGTTCGCGCGCGCGTACATGGCGGGATCGGTCGCTGTGGCAGGTCCGAGGGCGCCGATAGCGTCGCTGCCCCTCCCCCTGAACGTACCTTCCCCACGCACCTTCGACAGGGACGGCAATGATGGCCGAGAACGAACGTCAGCCACAGTACGAGCGGTACGAGGGCGGCAGTCCCGAGGCCGAACGCCTCGTGTTCGAACGCCTCGCGCGCGAGATCATGAAGGTTCAGGTCGCGAACCGGCGGGCCAGTGGCGCCCAGGGCTTCGAGCGCGCCTTCCACGCCAAGGCCGCGCTCGGCGTGGAGAACGCCCGCCTGCGGTTCAACGACGACCTTCCGGCCGCGCTGCGCGGCGGCCTCGCCCAGCCCGGCGCCGAGTATCCGGCGACCGTGCGGCTCTCCAACGCGAGCGGCATGCGCGGCCCCGACGGGGCGCCAGACCTGCACGGCATCGCCGTGCGCGTAAAAGTGTCGGCCGAGCAGAGCCACGATCTGCTCGCGACCGGTTTCCCGGTGTCGCACGCCCGCGACGCCCGCGAGTTCGTGGCGTTCGCCAAGGCGCTGGCCGGGGCCCGCAATCCGCTGCAGAAGGCGTTCGGCCTCCTCGTGAAGCTGCCGGTCGCGGTCGGCCTCGGCACCGCGAACCGGATGCGCCGCAACGTCCAGGCCGCAACCCGGCACACCGTCAACAGCCTTGCCCGCGAGACCTATTGGAGCCGCGGCGCGATGCTGTGGAGCGAGGCGGGCCCGGTCCGCTTCCTGCTGCGGCCCGCCGTGGGCGGCGGCCCCGAACCCCGCCCCGACCGCCGCGATCCGAACTTCCTGCACCGGGAGCTCGCGCGTCGGCTCGCCCGCGGCGACGTCGCCTTCGACCTGTGCGTGCAGCGCTACGTCGACGAGCGGCGCACCCCCGTCGAGGACTGCTCCGTGGAGTGGAAGGAGGCGATCACCCCGCCGATCCCCGTGGCCCGCCTGACCATACCGAGCCAGGACATCACGACGGCCGAGGCCCGTTCGGCGGCCCGGCGGATCGAGGAGCTCTCCTTCAACCCGTGGTACACCACGGACGACTTCCGCCCGCTGGGCAACCTCAACCGGGCCCGCAAGGCGGCATACAAGGCGAGCAGCGCGCAGCGCCACGGCACTCGCTTCACCCCGCACGAGCCGCTCAGGAACCGGATCCTCGGCGCTCCCGTAGGCCTCGCCTTCCGTGCCCTGAACCGGTACGTGCCGTGGCACCGGCTGCCGGTCGACCTGAGCCTGCTCAACCTGGTGTTCCTGCGGAAGGTGCTGCGCAAGCTGAACCTGATCGACACCGATGTGCAGGAGGCCCCGCCGAAGGCCGAGCCGGTACCCGTTCCGGTCGACGAGCGGCTGCGCACCGAGCGCTCCTACGACGGCACGTACAACGACCTGTCGGAGCCTCAGATGGGCGCGGTGGGCGCCGCGTTCGGCCGCAACCTCAAGCCGGTGCTCCGGCCCGACCTCTTCGACACCCCGAACCCGGTGACGGTCAGCCGCAGTCTGCTGGCGCGCGACAGCTTCGTCCCGGCGACGTCGCTGAACATCCTGGCGGCGGCCTGGATCCAGTTCCAGGTGCACGACTGGGTCAACCACCGCCGCTACAAGCCGGGCGACAAGGCGGTCGAGGTGCCGCTGCCGCCGGGCGGCGGGACGTGGGTCAACACGCCTGGCGGGCCCCAGGAGAGCGTGATGCGGTTCGCCGAGAACGAGGGAATCGTGCTGCCCGGCGACGAGCCGCCGATCCTCTTCGGGAACACCGCATCGCACTGGTGGGACGGCTCCGAGGTGTACGGCGGCGACGAGCAGACCGCGAAGCAGCTGCGCGAACCCGAGGGCGGGGCGCGACTGTTGCTGGACGGCGGGCACATCCCGATCGACCGGACCGGCATCCCGATCACCGGGTTCAAGGACAACTGGTGGATGGGGCTCAGCTCCATGCACACCCTGTTCGCCCGCGAGCACAACGCGGTGTGCGACGCGCTGCGCGCCGAGTACCCGTCGATGAGCGAGGAGCGGATCTACCACACGGCGCGGCTCGTCGTCTCCGCGCTCATCGCGAAGATTCACACGGTGGAGTGGACGCCGGCGATCCTCGCGACGAAGGCCATCGACATCGGCCTGCGCACCAACTGGGAGGGCCCACCCAGGAATTGGCTGAACCAGCTGGGCCTGTGGCTCCTCGAATCGCACTCCCTGACCGGCATCCCGAAGACGATGCCGGACCACCACGGCGCCCCGTACTCGCTGACCGAGGACTTCGTCACGGTCTACCGGATGCACCCGTTGATCCCCGACGACTACGAGCTGCGCGAGCACCGCTTCGGGCAGCGCCTCGAAACGCTCGGCTTCAACGACATCCAGGGCGCCGCCGCCGAGAGCCAGATACGCAAGACGGGTCTGGCGGACACCCTCTACTCGTTCGGCATCGCGCACCCCGGCGCGATCACGCTGCACAACTACCCGACGTCCCTTACACAGTTCCAGCGCGAGGGCGAGATCATCGACCTGTCGGTCGTCGACCTGGTGCGTACCCGCAGGCGCGGTGTGCCCCGCTACAACGACTTCCGCGCGGGCCTGCACAAGGAGCGCATCCGCCGCTTCGAGGACCTCACGCAGGAGCCGGAGACCCTCGCGCGCCTCAAGGAGGTGTACCGGGACGTCGACGAGATCGACACGGTCGTCGGCCTGTTCGCGGAGAACCCGCCCACCGGCTTCGGCTTCTCCGACACCGCGTTCCGCATCTTCATCCTGATGGCGACGCGGCGGCTGCAGAGCGACCGCTTCCTCACCGTCGACTACCGCCCGGAGGTCTACACGCCGCTCGGCATGGACTGGGTGGAGAAGGGCGGCATGAAGTCCGTGATCCTGCGGCACTGCCCGGACCTCGCGAGCCTGCTGCCGCGCGACGCGAGCGCGTTCGCGCCGTGGCGTCCGGTGGCGCCTGCGGAGAACGGTGGCGAGCATGGCTGACACCAACTCGGGTCACCAGAGCCCCTCTTCGGGCAACCAGGGCCTTTCCTCGGGTCACCAGGGCCTCGACGACCTGCTCGCGCGCCCGCTTCTGAAGACCATCTGGCGCCGCCGCACCCACCGGGTCTCCCGCGGCGCCTCGGTTCCGGCCGGATCCATGAGTTACAGCTCGAAACACGAGCCGCAGCCGCTGAGCGAGCTGGAGGAGGCACTGCTCATCGCCGTCACCGGCTCGACGGGCCTGACGATGCCGGACCGCCCCTTCGAGGACCCGCGCGACGGCAAGCCCATCATGTCCAAGCCGAACCTGACCATGACGGGCCGCACCGCCGGCAGCCCCGACAACGCGCAGGGCACGTACTTCTTCCTGATCAACGACAGCGGTACGTACTTCCTGCGCAAGCTGCCGCCCGCACCTCAAGAGCCCTTCGACGCGCCGACGTTGGTGGAGCGGGCCCGGCAGGCGAAGGTGAAGGTCCTCGACCACCGCCTGGACGTCGCCGAGGGCCTGCGCGACTTCCCGGCCTATCTGGACTCGAACCGCTTCCTGTCCAACCAGCCGGGAACGACCGTCCTGTTCCCGGTCGTCGACCTCTCGCACCAGTACATCAACGCCCTGATGTACCTGCTCACCCAGCCGGACGGGGCGCGCCCGACGCTCGTCGACGACCGGAACCTCTACCGTCCGGCGGGCGTCAAGAAGTGGCTCGACAACGGGTTCCTCAACAAGGACCTGAAGCTGCCGCTGGGCGCGCTGGGCCCGATGCGCACCCAGATCGAGGCGGATCTGCTGCTCCAGACGGTGATGCTGACGGCGGAGGCGATGGGCCTCGGCGCCTGGATCCACGCGTCGATCAATCCGGCGATCGCGCTGGGCGACCCCAAGTTCACGAAGACGTACGGGAGGATGCTCGGCTTCACCTTCGTCACGCCGCGCTGGCGCCTCGCCGACCTGTGGCGCTGGCACGTCCCGCTGCCCAAGTACGCCAACCTGCGCTCGCACCCGGTGCGCTTGGCCGATCCGGCGACCGGCGAACCGCTGATCGCCGCCGCCTGCCCGCCCGCGCACGCCTCCATGTCGGACGCCGTCGACGCGATCGTCGACGCCAAGTTCGGCACCGGCGGCACGTACGGCGACAAGGACGTCTTCGCCCGTGTCTACAAGGAGGACTACGGCCAGCGGTATCTCGCCGAGGCCAGCGAGTACGACGAGCGCGTCATCGAGTGCGCCCGCGACATCTGTACGTACATCCTGGCCACGCACCGCCGATTCCCCGCGCACACGGACGCCATCCATGTGCCGGGGGTCTGGCTGCAGGCGCACCATGTGGAGGGCGAGTACTACGAGCGCTTCTTCACAAACGGACTCACCGACGCGCACCGGACGCACGACACGCTCTGGGACGGGGAGCCGATGAGTTGAGCCGGTCCGGACGGTCCACCTCTGTACGCTCACGCGGAAACCACCGCATCGCACACGCACTGGAGGACCGCCCGATGACCGAGACCACCGGCCTGACCGACGTTCTGACCCCGCACGTGTCGAAGGGACCCGTACCGGGGGCCGTGGGCCTCGTGGCCCGCGGCGACCGGGTCGAGGTGGCGGCCATCGGCCACACCGACATCGAGGGCGGGACGCCGATGGCCCGCGACTCGATCTTCCGGATCGCGTCGATCACCAAGCCGATCGTGGCGGCGGCCCTCATGACGCTCGTCGAGGAGCGCCGCATCGCCCTGGACTCGCCGATCTCGCACTGGCTCCCCGAACTGGCGGCGCCGAACGTGGTGCGCGATCCGGCGGGCCCGATCGAGGACGTGGTCCCGGCCGCCCGTCCGATCACCGTCGAGGACCTCCTCACCTTCCGGGCCGGCTGGGGCTTCCCCTCGGACTTCTCGTTCCCCGCGGTGCAGCCGCTCTTCGCCCTGATGGACCCGAACCATCCGCAGCGGGTGCCCGAGCCGGACACCTGGCTGGCCTCGCTCGCCGGGGTGCCGCTGCTGTACCAGCCCGGCGAGGTCTGGCTCTACAACGCGTGCTCGGACATCCAGGGCGTGCTCATCTCGCGGATGACGAGCAACTCGCTGCCCGACTTCCTCGCCGAGCGGATCTTCGAGCCGCTCGGCATGGTCGACACCGGCTTCGAGGTGCCCGCCGCCAAGCGCTCCCGCTTCACCAGCTGCTACGTGCCCACGCCCGACGGCGGCGCCGAGCTCGTCGACGCCCCGGACGGCGATTGGAGCCGTCTGCCCGCGTTCCCCTCCGGCGCGGGCGGACTCGCCTCCACGGCGGACGACTGGCTGGCGTTCGCCCGGATGCTGCTCGCGGGCGGCGGCCGCGTCCTCTCCGCCGAGTCGGTGCGCCTGATGACGACGGACCACCTGACCGCCGAACAGCGCGCCGCGAGCGGCCTGTTCACGGAGGGCGAGGGCTGGGGCTTCGGCGGCTCCGTCGACGTCACCCGCACCCACCCCTACAACGTGCCCGGCCGCTACGGCTGGGTGGGCGGCACCGGCACGGCCGCCCACCTCACACCGGCGACCGGCACGGTGTCGGTGCTGATGACGCAGCTCGGGATGGCCGGGCCGACGCCGCCGCAGATCATGCGGGACTTCTGGACGTACGCGGCGTCGTGAGTGCCCGGCCCTACTCCTCCCCGGAAAGGATCGGCAGCAGTGACGACGCCGACCAGCTGAAGTTCGGGGAGTTGAGCGGGGCGCCGGTCAGCGGGTCGTAGTTCTCCTGGATCGGGCGGTCGCCGGTGAGCCCCTTGCTGTTGGCGAGGAGCTTGCCGGTGAGCTCGTCCGCGTCCTTGGTGTAGCCGTAGCGGCGCAGCCCGCTCAGCGCGATGTAGGCGTGGTCGAACCAGACGGGTCCGCGCCAGTAGGCCGTCGACTCGAAGTACGGGGACGCCTTCGACACGGTCGGGAACGGCACGTGGGTGGCGAACTCGCCCGGATCGACGAGGCGTTGACGTACGCGCGCCGCCTGCGCCTTGGTGGCCGCGCCCGTCCACAGCGGGACGGCGCCCTCGATGCCGCGGCCGCGGTCGGTGAGCGGCGCGCCGCTCTTCAGGGCGATGTCGTGGAACCAGCCGTCGGCCGGGTCGTACATCGTGGAGCGCACGGCGGCGTTCGTGGCCCCGGACTTCTCGCGCCACTTCGCGGCCTCGCCGGGGCGACCGAGCGTCTCGGCGATGCGCGCCAAGTAGCCCTGGTCCTGGGCGAGATACGCGTTGAGGTCGACGGACTCCTGGTCGAGCGAGTAGCCGAGGAGTGTGCCGTCGGCGGCGTGGTTGGCGACGACGGAGGTGCCGAGTTTCGCGTCGAAGCGCGGCGCGTTGTCCAGGCCGCTCTCCCAGGCGGCGGCGAGCCGGCGCTCCTCGGTCGAGTCGTTGGCGGGGTCGACGGTGGCGCCGTACTCGGCGAGGCCGTCGTGGTCGTGGTCCCGGTTGCGGTACCACCAGGCCTGGTAGGCGGCGAGTTTCGGATACAGCTCCCGCAGGAAGGACCGGTCGCCGCTCTTGCGGAACACCTCCCACACGGACCAACTGGCCATCGGTGGCTTGGAGTTGCGTTCGTTCCAGTTGCCGCCGCCGCGCGCGGGGTCGTTGTAGAAGACGGCGTCGGGGACCATCCCGGCGTCCTGAGGTCGGTCCTTGTCGTCGGCGGTGATCTGCCAGTCGAACATGGACCGGATCTGCGACTCGGCCAACGCCGGGTCGAAGCGGGCGGTGCCGACGGCCTGCTTCCAGCTGTCCCAGGCCCACAGCCCGCCGGTGAACCACTTGTACGAGATGGAGGGCGTCACGCCGTCGTGCTTGATCTGCCCTGCCGCGGAGCGCCAGTTGGCGACGAGGGTCTCCAGGGACTTCACGGCGGTTCGGCGCCGCTCGGCGGGCACGCCGCGCGTGACCCCGGCGACGTAGCCGCGCCAGCGTGCGTCACCGGCGGTGGCGTACGCCTGCGGGGCGGCCAGGACGGCGCGCGCCCGCCGGGCCTCGCGGGTGCGCTCGGCGGCGGTGAACGTATAGGACTCGGTCCAGTCGAAGTGGTGCGCGGCGCCGGGGGCGAGGGTGACCGGCGAGGCGGCCTCGGTCCGGTACGTGTCGCCGTCGACGGTCGTGTGCACGGGGTCCTTGTGCGTGACCTCGAAGCGTTCGGTGCCGTCGGTGAGGTAGTCCCACTTCTCGCGCACCTTGGCGAAGTCGACGCCGACGCCGTGCCCGGTGGGCTTCAGGGAGGGCGCGTCGCGCATGGGTGCCTTCTTCGGCCGCAGCAGGCTGCCGCTCCAGCCGGCGCCGAGCGTGCGGGCGCTGTCCCCGTTGTTGCGCACTTCGGCGCGCACCAGGGCCGTCCGGTTCGTGGCGAACCGCAGCTCGAGGTCGAGGGTGAGCCCGCGCCCGAGGTCGTACGACTGGAGGAGCCGACCGGGCTGTGAGGTGAGGCGCGGCGTGCCCCCGGCGGCGAGATCGAGGGTGCGGCCGCCCTCGGTGAGCCGCATCCGGCTGAACGACTTGCTCAGCCACCACGGGTACTCCTGCGCGATGTGGAGCGGCCCGCTGAACCCTCCGTACGCGGCCCGGTCCCCGGTCTTGGGCAGCGCGTACGCGTGCCAGGCGCCCCGGTCCGAGAAGGTGCTGATGGGGTTGTTGTCCTCGTCGTCCCCGGGCAGTGCGGCCTTCGGTGTGCCGTGCAGGTCGAGGACGTCGGCGTAGTCGGGCCCGGGTCGCTGCGCGGCTGCCGCGGGCGGCGCGGCGAGACCGGCGCCGCCGAGGAGCAGCAGGGCGGCGAGCGCGGTGCGGGTGGGGCGGCGGGTGGACTGATGGGCGGTCACGTGGCGGCGCCTCCTGTTGACATGAACCTGCGTGAGCGGGATCTTCAACCCTGACTCTGTGCGCAATCCTGCACGCGCGCAAGGAGTTTCAAGCACAAGTAAACACCGACTGGTCGTTCTGAGCGGAGACGTACCTCATGCGAAGACTGCACCAAGAACAGCCGCACCACAGAGCCGGCCGCGGGGCCCACCGAAGAGCCCGCGCCCTGGCCGCCTGGACCACCGCCGCGCTCGCGGCCGCGCTCCTCAGCGTCCCCGCGCACGAAGCGGGCGCCGCCACGCCGGGCAGTGGCGTGCTCGACGACGGGCACAAGAGCGTCACCTGGCAGAGCCCCACCTACGCGTCCGGCACGGTCGACGATCCCAAGAAGTGTCCGTCGGCGGCCGACGACCCGGACGGCAAGACATGTGACCGCTTCGACCTCAAGGTCGCGGTCCCGGACGGGTATTGGAACGACAACCCCGAGGGCGGTGTGCCCGTCTCGGTCGAGTGGGCGAAGCAGCCCAAGGACGACTTCGACATGTACGTCTACGACGACGCCGGCAAACAGGTGGCGTCGAGCGCGGGCACCGCCGACCCGGAGGCGACCGTCATCCCGCGGGCGGACGGCACGTACCACGTGGTGGTCGTACCGTACGACGTGCACGACAACTCCTTCGTCGGCAAGGCCTACCTGCCCGAGACGACGGACGCCGGGAAACTCACCTCCTTCAAGGGTGACGACGGCAGCTACACCATCGCCGCCGGGGAGTTGAAGGCGAAGGCCGAGTTCCTGAAGGGTGGCGGGCTGCACTTGCAGGCCGACCCGTCAGGTGAGTTCAGCGATCCGGCGGCCGGGCAGATCGTGCGCAAACAGCCGGCCGTCGACCCGCACACGTCGTCCTTCGACGCGGGCGCCTACCACGGCATCCGGTCCGCCGACGCAGTCCTGCGCGTCTACAAGAAGCCGCTGCGCTTCGGCCTCTACAAGGCGGACAACAAGACGCGGATCTGGCAGGAGGACAGGCCGCTGCGCTGGTCCACCGGCGGGATGCGGCAGAGCCTGGAGCGCGGGGCCGACGAGCAGTTCTTCGGCGGCGGTGAGCAGAACGGCTCGTTCTCCCACCGGGACAAGACGGTCTACGTCGCCAACAACACCGACTGGAACGAGGGCGGCTACCCCAACTCCCAGCCGTTCTACCTCTCTTCGGCCGGTTACGGCGTCTACCGCAACACCTTCGCCCCCGGCGTCTACGACTTCGGCCCCTCGGTCCACACCGGTCAGCAGGAACGCCGCCTGGACGCCTACTACTTCGTCGGCGACGCCAAGCGGGTCATCGGCGCGTACACGGGCCTGGTCGGCAAGCCGTTCATGCCGCCGGTCTACGGCCTCGAACCCGGCGACGCCGACTGCTATCTGCACAACGCCAACCAGGGCGAGCGCCACACCCTCGACTCCCTGAAGGTCGCCGACAAGTACGTCGAGAACCAGATGCCGCTCGGCTGGATGCTGGTCAACGACGGGTACGGCTGCGGCTACGAGAACCTCGCCGAGACCGCCAAGGGGCTGAAGGACCACAACGCCGAGCTCGGCCTGTGGACGCAGGACGGCATCGACAAGCTCGCCGACCAGGTGAAGGCGGGCCAGCGCGTCGCCAAGCTGGACGTCGCCTGGGTCGGCAACGGCTACGGCATGGCGCTCGACGCCTGCGACAAGGCGAAGGCCGGCATCGAGGACAACAGCGACGCCCGCGGCCTCGTCTGGATGCCGGTGTCCTGGGCGGGCGCCCAGCGCTGCGCGGTCCTCTGGTCGGGCGACCAGAAGCTGTCGTGGGACTTCATCCGCTGGCAGATCCCGACGTACGCGGGCGCGACGATGTCCGGCATGGCGTACAACACCGGTGACATCGGCTCGATCTACTCCCACGACGCCAAGATGTACGCGCGTGATCTCCAGGCCAAGACGTTCCTGCCTGCCGTCATGACGATGGACGGCTGGGCCAGCGACATCACCACCGGCGAGAAGATCAACCAGCAGCCGTGGGTGGACGGCGAGCCGTACACCTCCATCAACCGCAAGTATCTGCAACTGCGCGAGCGCCTGATGCCGTACCTCTACACACTGGCCAAGCAGGCGTCGGACACCGGCGTCGGCGGCGTACGGCCGCTGTGGCTGGAATACCCGAAGGACGCCAACACCCTCGGCGCGCAGGCGAAGTACGAGTATCTGGCGGGCGACGACTTCCTCGTCGCACCGGTCTACAAGGACTCGGACACCCGCGACGGCATCTACCTGCCGAAGGGCACGTGGACGGACTACTGGACGGGAAAGCAGTACAAGGGCCCGACGACCATCGACGGCTACCACGCCCCGATCGACACGCTCCCGCTCTTCGTCAAGTCCGGGGCGATCGTGCCGATGTGGCCCAAGGGAACCACGTCGTACAAGAATCGCGACAAGGGCCAACTCGGTTATGACGTCTACGCGTCGGAGCCGGGCCACAACGCGTACACCCTGTACGAGGACGACGGGGTGACCCGCAAGTTCAAGGAGGGCGCGTCGGCCACGCAGCGGGTGACCGTGGACACCGGCAAGCGGGGCTCGGACATCAAGGTCGGTGCCAGCAAGGGGAGTTACGCGGGCAAGGCGAGTGAGCGCGCGTACAACTTCACCGTGCACGGCGACGGGGCTCCGAAGCGGGTGTCCGTGAACGGCCGCCCGCTGGCCGTGAGTTCATGGTCGTACGACGAGAAGACACACGTGACGAAGGTCCGTACGGCAGCACTGCCGACGGACAAGGCGTTCACGGTACGGCTGAGCGACTGAGCCGCTGACGGGGAGGGGGCCGGTCCACGTGTGTACCGGCCCCCTCTCACTCATACGATCAGTCCACCCGCTCCGACTCGTGCCACCCCGCGTGCAGCGCCCGGTACTCCTCGGTTGTCGCCTTCGGCACATAGGTGCCCGGGCCGAACATCGCCTTGGCGAGCCGCGCCCGCATGCGCTGCCGGACGGTGAACTTCCGCTCCACCCCGTTCGCGTCGGTCCGTGGGCCCAACTCGTATGCCGCGGGCTGCTCGTGCTGGTTGAGGGTGTACAACTCGGCGCGCGTGAGCGGCTCGTGGACCTCGATGAACTCGCCGTGCGGCAACCGCCTGATCTGCCCGGACTCGCGTCCGTGCAGCGTCTTCTCGCGGTCGCGGCGCTGCAGTCCGTTGCAGATCCGCTTGGTGATGCTGAACGCGAGGACGGGCGCCACGAAGACGCTGATGCGCACGAACCACGTGATGGCGTTGATCGACAGGTGCAGTTTCGTCGCGACGATGTCGTTGCCGCCACCGATCAGCAGCACCCCGTACAGCGCCAGCCAGGCCACGCCGATGCCGGTCCTGACCGGCTTGTTGCGCGGCCGGTCCGCCACGTGGTGCTCGCGCTTGTCGCCCGTGATCCACGACTCCAGGAACGGGTACACCGCCATGAACGACAGGATCAACGGGAACAGTGTGAACGGGATGAAGACGCCCAGTTGCAGCGTGTGCCCCCACGCGTTGATCTCCCACGCGGGCATCACGCGGATCAGCCCCTCGGAGAAGCCGAGGTACCAGTCGGGCTGCGCGCCCGTCGTGACGAGGTCCGTTCTGTAGGGGCCGAAGGCCCACACCGGGTTGATGGTCGCCACCGCGCCGAGGATCGCGAGCACCCCGAAGACGAGGAAGAAGAAGCCGCCGGCCTTCGCCACGTAGATGGGGAAGAAGGGCGCTCCGACGACCTTCTTCTCGTTGCGTCCCGGGCCCGCGAACTGGGTGTGCTTGTGGTAGAAGACCAGGATCAGATGGAGCGCCACCAGGCCCAGCATGATGCCCGGCAACAGCAGGATGTGGATCGGATAGAGCCGGGAGATGAAGTCGTCGCCGGGGAACTCGCCGCCGAACAGGAACATCGCCAGGTACGTGCCCACGACCGGCACCGCGAGCACGGCGCCCTGCGCGAACTTCAGGCCGGTGCCGGACAGCAGGTCGTCGGGGAGCGAGTAGCCGGTCAGGCCGGTGATGATGCCGAGGAACAACAGGGTCCAGCCGAACACCCAGTTGAGCTCGCGCGGCTTGCGGAACGCGCCGGTGAAGAAGACGCGCATCATGTGCACCGTCATGCCGGCGACGAAGACGAGCGCCGCCCAGTGGTGGATCTGACGGATCAACAGCCCGCCGCGCACATCGAAGCTGATGTGCACCGTCGACTCGTACGCCTGGGTCATCCTGATGCCCTTGAGCGGTACGTACGAACCGTTGTAGACGACTTCCTGGGTGCTGGGGTCGAAGAACAGGGTCAGGTAGACGCCGGTGAGGATGAGGATGATGAAGCTGTAGAGGCAGATCTCGCCGAGCATGAAGGACCAGTGGTCGGGAAAGACCTTGCGCATCTGCGTCTTGGCGAGTTGATAGAGCCCGAGCCGGCCGTCCGCCCAGTCGGCAAGGCGTTCACCGGAACCCGGGGGGTCGGGACGGCGTCCGTCGCCTCGGACGCGCTCGCTGTCATCGCTCATGCGACTCCCCCTCAGGGCCGTTGAGGCTCCCGTCAGGGTAGAGCGCGTGGCAGCGGCACCGACAGAGGGCGACGAGCAGTCAATTCCCCTTAGCGGGGCGGAGGTTCACCCTCCGCCGTCGGCCGCCATCCGCTCCATCGCCGCCTCCACGGTCCGCGTGTGCGCCCAGGCCGCCTCGGCCGCCGCCTCCGGGTCGCTGCGCGCGATCGCGTCGGCCAGGTCGTCGTGGGCGCTTGCGCCGGGCAGCTCCGGCGTCCAGCTCGGGCGCAGCGAGGCGATGGTGTCGCGCACCGACTCGACGATGCTCTCGTACAGCTCGGTCATCAGCGGATTGCCGCTCGCGGCGACGACGGCCCGGTGGAACTCCACGTCCTTCTCGACGTACGCGGCGGGGTCCCCGCTCTCCTCCGCGCGGTGCCGGGCGAGCAGGGCGGACAGGATGCGGGCGAGGTCGGCCTCGCCGCGGTGCGCGGCGGCGGCGGGCGCCGCCTCCCGTTCGATGGCGAGGCGCACCTGGAGGATGTGCTTCAACTCGGCGCGGCGCAGGCGGCGTTGGAGCGCGGCATTGAGGTCGCTCGCGGCGCGCACATACGTCCCGTCGCCGCGCCGCGCCTCCAGGAGGCCGGTGTGGCACAGGGCCCGGACGGCCTCCCGCACGGTGTTGCGGCCCACGCCGAACTCCTCGACGAGCCGGCCCTCCGCCGGGATCCGGTCGCCGACGGCCCACTCGCCGCGTTCAATGCGGTGCTCGATCCTCTGGGTGGTGCGCTGGACCAGGGTGGCGCCGGTCTCGGCTGGTGCGGGCACGGAGGCGACCTCTCTTGTGCGGGTGGCTGCACACTCCAAAATATCCCATGTCTGCACCGGCCCACGACCCCCCTTTTGCCTGATTACGCCCCAATATCGTGGCCGCAGCTACCGAAACATGGGATGTTACGTTGGGTCGCATGCCGCAGAGTGACCCAGCCTCCGTATCCACACCCGCACCCGGCGTGACGCCCCGGGGCGCTGCCCCGGACCCCGCTGCTCAATCGCCGCAGGGGCTTAAAAGGCCCCCGGAGCTCAAGGAATCGCAGGGGCTGAAATTCAGCGGCGCCCTCCTCGCCGCCGGCATCCTCCTCATCGCCATGAACCTGCGGCCCGGCGTCGTGTCCGTCTCGCCCGAGCTCGACACGATCCGCCGCTCCACCGGGCTCAGCGGCTCACTCGCGGGGCTGCTCACCACGCTGCCGATCCTCTGCTTCGGCCTGCTCGCCCCGTTCGCGGCGAAGCTGTCGCGGCGCATCGGCATGACACGGGCGCTCGGCGCGATGATGGCGCTGCTGACGGCGGGCATCGCGCTGCGCCTCGCGCCCGGCCTGCCCGCACTGTTCGCGGGAACCGTCCTCATCGGCGCCGCGATATCCCTCTCGAACGTCCTCGTGCCGAGCGTCATCAAGCGCAACTTCGAGCGCCGCACCGGGCTGATGATGGGCCTGTACTCGGTGGCGCTGTTCTGCGGCGCCGCGCTCGCGGCCGGGGTGACCGTGCCGCTCGGGGACGCGCTCGGGCTCGGCTGGCGCGGGGCGATCGGCGTCTGGGCGGTGCTCTCCGCGCTCGCGCTCGCGCTGTGGGTGCCCCAGCTGCGCCGCTCGGACGCGCCGCCTGCGATGGCCCCGGGCGCCGCCGACTCCCGTACGCCGCTGCGCCGTTCACCGCTGGCCTGGAAGATCACGCTCCTCATGGGCCTGCAGTCGTTGCAGTACTACGCGTGTGCCGCGTGGATCCCGGCGATGCTCACCAGCCAGGGCATGGACGGTACGCAGGCGGGGTGGATGCTGTCCGTGATGAGCCTCGCGGGCATCGCCGGATCCCTTGCCTTCACGGCGCTCGTCGGCAGGTCATCGAACCAGGTCGCCCTCTCCCTCGCCGGCTCCGTGCTCGTCCTCGGCTCCGTGCTCGGCCTGCTGGTCGCGCCGGTCGGCGGGGCTTACGCGTGGATGCTGATGCAGGGCTTCGGCTGCGGGCTGCTGATCAGTACGGCGCTCGCCGTGATCGTGCTGCGCTCCCCCGATGCGGCGCGCGCCGCGGAGATGTCCGGCATGGCGCAGAGCGTCGGCTATCTGTTCGCCGCCGCGGGCCCGTTCCTGCTCGGCGCGCTGCACGACGCGACGGGCGGGTGGACGGTGCCGCTGGTGATGCTCGCGGTGCTGTGCGTGCCGATGGGCCTCGCGGGCATCGGAGCGGGCCGGGCCCGCCAGCTGGAGGCGTGAACCGCCGGGTCGGCGGGGGCTACCCCTCCGCCACCCCCGGGTTCTTGCGCCGGCCCGCCTGGAAGCGCGCCTTCTTCTGGCGGTTCCCGCACGTGTTCATGTCGCACCACCTGCGGGTCCGGCTCTGACTGGTGTCGAAGAAGGCGGCCTGACAGGTGGGTGACGCACACAGGGCCAGCCGTCCGTCCCGCTCGCCCGCGACGATGCCGATCGCGTCGGCGGCGATCACGCTGAGCGCGTCCTCCACGCCGACATCCGGGCCGAGCCGCCACCGCCGCTCACCCTCGGGCGTCAGGACGGCCGCGGCCCGGCCCTGAACGCTGCGCTCGTTGATGACCTGGACAGCAGCCGCGGGGAGGGCGTCCTGGAGCGCGGCCGCCGTCGCGGCGGCGTGGATCGCCTCCCTCAGCTCCCGGGCGAGGTCGAACTGGGCAAGGGAGCAGGAATCCACGGCAAGACCGTTCACCGCCAGCCAGTCGACGAGCCGTTGCGGCACGGGAATCCGCTCCACAGCCTCGCCCTGACGTTCCGTCAGGGTCGCCGTGAAGCTGGTCGCCAGCACCTTGCCGAGGCGGAATTCGGGGAACCGAGCACTCATGGAACCACCTTAGGCGGTTGCCGCCTGGATCGGAGAACTGCTAGAACCGTCTTAGACGGTTCCGCGACGGCCAGGAGGTCCCATGCCCCGCCCAAGCAGTGACGTACAAGCAGACGCACGAGCGGACATGCAAGCGCACGTGGAAGCCTTTGAAGCCCACGCGAGCAACGCCGAGCTCGACGATCTGCGCGCACGACTGGCGGCGGCTCGGCTGCCGGAGGCCGAGACGGTCCAGGGCGCCGGGACCGGCCACCGCCGCTGGGAACAGGGCGTCCCGCTCGCCGACCTCGTGGACGTCGTGCACTACTGGCGAACCGGGTACGACTGGCGGGCGTTCGAGGACCGCCTCAACCGGGCCGGACAGTTCCGTACGACCATCGACGGCCTGGGCATCCACTTCCTGCACCGCCGGTCCCCGCGCGCGGACGCCACCCCGCTGCTCATGACGCACGGCTGGCCGGACAGCGTCGCCCGGTTCATCGACGTCGTGGACGAGCTGGCGGATCCGAAGGACGCGGACGCCCCGGCGTTCCACGTCGTGGTTCCCTCGCTGCCGGGCTTCGGCTACAGCGACAAGCCGGCCGCCACCGGGTGGGGCACCGAGAAGATCGCGGCCACGTGGGTGGAGCTGATGGGCAGGCTCGGCTACGGCACGTTCCTGGCCCACGGCGGCGACTGGGGCGGGAACATCACCACGGTCCTCGGCGGCAGGTTCCCGGCGCACGTGCTCGGCATCCACACCACGTTCGCGGAGGGGCCGCCCGGACTGACCACGGACGGGCTGACGGCGGTCGAGCGCGAGTGGGCCGAGGAGACCCGCGACTTCTGGCTGCACCGCGCGGCGTACGCGAAGCAGCAGGCGACCCGGCCGCAGACCATCGGCTACGCCCTCGTCGACTCACCGGTCGGGCTTCTCGCCTGGATTCTCGACAAGTTCGCCGACTGGACGGACACCGAGGACAGCCCGTTCGAGACGATTTCCATGGACCGGATCCTCGACGACGTCACCCTGTACTGGCTGACACGGACCGGCGCCTCGGCCGCCCGTATCTACTACGAAAGCCACAACTCGCTCGATCCCGAACTCCGGGTCGACGTCCCCTCGGCCATCACCGCGTACCCCCGCGACGTCGAGAAGTGCCCGCGGCCCTGGGCGCAGGAGCGGTACCGGCGGATCGTCCGGTGGAGCGAGCCCGAAGTCGGGGGACACTTCGCGGCGTTGGAGGTTCCCGAGCACTTCGTCGCGGACCTGCGGGAAGGCCTCGCGGCCGTGCTGGACGCCCATCGGTGAAGACGGCCCCCGCCTACCCGTTGACCTGCGACCAAGCCTCTGCAAGGTTAGCAAGCGCTTTCTCGCCGCTCTGCGCCCAGGGGAACCCATGTCGGATTCAGCCGCTCCACCACGCACCACCACCGAAGCCAAGGGCCGCGCGCTCTTCTCGGGGCACTACACCCACCTGTGGGGCTTTCTGCTCGCGGGTTGGCTGATCAGCTACGCGGACCGGACCGTCACCGGACCTGTCGTCGCGTGGATGATCGAGAACAAGGCGGGCTTCATCGGTGACGCCTCCAACCCGGCGACGCTGGGCGGGCTCATCGGCTCGATGTTCTTCACCGGCTACATGCTCACGCAGTACGCGGGCGGCCGGCTCGGCGACCGCTACGGCCACCGGGAGATGCTCGTCGTCTCCCTGCTCTGGGCGGGCCTGCTCACGCTCGTGTCGGGCCTGACCGGCGGGCTCATCGGCTTCGTCGTGGCGCGCGTGCTCACCGGGCTCGGCGAGGGTGTCTTCTACTCCAACGACCGTGTCCTGGTCATCAATCACACGCCCGCGGCCCGCCGCACCATCGGCCTCGGCGTCGTCCTGTCAGGACTGTCCATCGGCCTGACCGTCGGCATCGTCGCCACCCCGCACCTCATCGACTGGGGCGGCACCCTCGGCATGGGCGGCCGGGCCTGGAGCATGCCGCTGTACGTGTTCGGTGTGGTGTCGCTGCTGGTGGCTTCGGCGACGTGGGCGTTCTTCCGGGGGCGCGGCGACAAGCCGCTGCGGCTCGGCCCGCCCGCGCTGCGGCTCATCGCCTACTCGATCCCCGCGGCGGTCGCGATCCTCGGTCTGTTCCTGCTCGCCGACGAGTTCAGCTGGCCGGACTGGCTGACGGCGGTCGGCTCCGGCGTGCTGTTCGTCATCATGGTGACGATCGTGATCCGCGGCATCGTCCGCACCGGCCGCAGCACCCAACTCCTCAACCGGAACGTCTGGTTGATCTACATCGGCTTCATCGCCGTGATGTGGAACCTGTGGTTCTTCTCGTTCTGGTCGGTGCAGATCGTCGCGGAGGCCGCGCACAGCAGCCTGGGGGCCGCGGCCCTCACCGCGGCGTTCAACGCGGGCGCCGGCATCATCGGCTTCCCGGTCGGCGGCTGGATCGCGGACCGGCGGGTGCGCGCCGGCAAGGGCCGCAAGCCGCTCGCCGTGATCTGCGCGGCGGTGCACACGGTGCTCGCGGTGGCGTTCGGCGCGAGCGTCCTGAACGGCGATCCCTCGCTGCTGCTGCTCGGCCTGATCCTGTTCTGCTCGGGCCTGTTCTTCAACGCGCTCCAGCCGATCGTGCACAGCATCCTCGGCGACCTCGCCGAGGAGAAGGACCGTGGTTCGCTGTTCGGCCTGTTCAACCTGGTCGCGGAGATCGGCGCGGTGGCCAGCCCCGTCGTCAGCGGTGTGCTGCGCGACGCGACGGGCAGCTGGGCCGCGGGCGTGTTCACCGCGGCCGGGGTGATGGCCGTGGCGGTCGTCCTCTACGCGCTGGTGAAGGAGCGCATCCCGGAGGTCGCCGCCACCTGACCCGATTCGGCCCGGTCCGCCGCGGGCTCAGCAGCCCTCGCGGATCGGGTCGATGGTGACCTTCGTCCGGTCCTCGTCCCCCTGCACCCTGCCGTAGACCGTGGAGTTGACGCGGTACCAGCGGTCGTCGGCGGTGCGCTTGCCGTTGACGTCGTCGAGGCGGACGCACCAGCGCTCGGCCCGCAGGACCCGCGTGTACGTCTCCGTGCCCTTGCGCACCTTGTGGCAGTCGCGGACCTTCTTCGTCGTGTAGTACGTCTTGGTGCGGCCGTGGCTGCGCTTGGTGTGCCGCACCTTGCGGGTGTCCGTCCCGCACTTCTTCACCAGGTGCGCCCGGGTGGCGCGGGTCGTGCGGCGCTGCACGTGCCGCACCCCGTCGCGCACCCCGGTCACCGTGTCGTCCTGCTGCTTGATCGTCTGACTGTCCGCGGTTCCGCCACCGCCGTGCACCGGGGCCGCCTTCTCCGTCCCACCACCGCAGGCCGCGAGCGCGACCACCAGCACCATCGTCAGTCCGGCCAGGGTCGTGCGCGGCTTCACGGAGATCGCTCCTTTTTGGTGTACATGCCATTGAGAGCCAGCAGCGTATCGGAAGCGCCGCCGCGGCCGATCACCCACGCCCCGACGGTGGCTGTCGATTCGTTATGCAACTCCAGGGCGAAAAGTTCCCCTTGCATGTAGCTTGCCGTTCCGACGCATTCAGGTTGAATCGTCAACCCGGATCGCCTACCAAAGGGAGCGATGAGCGGACACATGCGGCAACTCGCAGCGCCCCGACTGGCACCTCCGTTGGTGTCGGGTGGTCTTGCCGACTCGGTCTACAGCGCCGCGCTCCAGGACCCGCGGCGCCTGCAGTTCTCGCTGCTCCGGGACGGCGGCCCGGCGCTGGAGGTCAGCACGTCGCGGTTCCGCGACGAAGTGACGGCCGTGGCCCGCGGTTTCCTCGCCGGCGGCGTCGGCATGGGCGACCGGGTGATCGTGATGTCCCGCACCCGCTACGAGTGGACGCTGATCGCGTACGCGCTGTGGACCGTGGGCGCCGAGGTCGTGCCGGTGTATCCGACCTCGTCGGCGGAGCAGGTGCGGTGGATCCTCTACGACACCGACGCCGTGGGCGTCGTCGTCGAGAACGAGCACAACGCGATGACGGTGGCGGCGGCCTACGGGGCGCGTACCGATCTGACCCGGCTGTGGGAGCTGGACTCGGGCGGCCTCGACCTGCTCATCGAGGCGGGCGCCTCGGTCCGGGACGAGGACGTGCACCAACTGCGCGCCTCGGTACGCCCGCACGACACCGCCGTCATCTGCTACACGTCCGGTACGACGGGCCGACCCAAGGGCTGCGTCATCACGCACAGCAACCTGGCCTCCGAGTCGGACAACCTTCTCGCCGGCTGGGGCAGCATCCTCACACCACCGGGCCAACAGCAGTCCCTGCTCGCCTTCTTGCCGCTCGCCCACTGCTACGGGCTGATGGTGGTGGTCAGTTCGGTACGCGGCGGGATCAACATCGCCCACCAGCCCGACGTCTCCCCCCACGCGCTGCTCCCAGCGCTCGCCGCGTTCCGGCCGACGCTGATGTACGCGGTCCCGTACATCTTCGAGCGGGTCTTCGCCACGGCGCGGATCAACGCCCAGGACGGCGGCCACAGCGTCCTGTTCGAGCGGGCCGTGCGCACCGCGATCCGGTACGCGGCGTCGGTGCAGCGGCACACGGCGGGCGAAGGTGCGGGCCCCGGACCGCGCATGCGGCTCATGCACAAGCTGTACGACCGCGTCGTGTACGCGAAGGTGCGGGCGGTGCTCGGCGGCCGGGTGCGCAACGCGGTGTCGGGCGGTTCGCCGCTCTCCCGCGACCTCGGCCTGTTCTACCAGGGCTGCGGCATCACCGTGTACAACGGCTACGGCCTCACGGAGACGGCGGCCGCGGTCACCGTGCAGCCGCTCGGCGCGGTGCGGCACGGCACGGTGGGCAAGCCGCTGCCGGGCAACGCCGTGTACATCGCGGACGACGGTGAGATCTGGGTGGCGGGCGACGTCGTCTTCGCGGGCTACCTCAACAACCGCAAGGCCAACGAGGCGGCGCTGCACGACGGTTGGTTCGCCACGGGTGACCTCGGCCATCTCGACCCCGACGGTTACGTCGTCATCACGGGCCGCAAGAAGGACATCATCATCACGAGCGGCGGCAAGAGCGTCTCCCCGCAGACCCTGGAGGAGGAGCTGCGCGCCCACCCGCTGATCTCCGACTGCCTGGTGATCGGCGACAACCGCCCCTACGTCACGGCCCTGATCACCCTCGATCCGGCGTCCCTGGCGAGCTGGCAGTCGCTCAAGGGGCGAGTCCCCAGCGCGCCCGAGGAGGCGGTGCTCGACGAGCAGCTGAACGGCCACATACAGCGCGCGGTGTCACGTGCCAACTCCCGTGTCTCGCGCGCCGAGTCGATCCGCGCCTTCCGCATCCTGCCGCACGAGTTCGGCGCCGTTCAGGGCCTGCTCACCCCGTCCCTGAAGGTGCGCAGGACTGCGGTCATCGACGCGTACGCGGAGGTCATCGAGGAGCTGTACGCGACGCGATGAGCGCCGCGCACAGCATCCGTCAGTCCGTCAGTCCTTCAGGAGGCCGTGGGCGTCCAGTCACCCAGCCAGTCCGCGACCTCCTGCTCCGCGGCCTGGGTGTCGCTCAGCTGTGGCCGGTCGGCGCTCGCCGAACCGGCCCGGGCGCCGCTGTTCTTGTACTCGGCGAACCGGTCGTCCTTCCACGAGAAGCCGCCCATGTCGGTCCACGGCTTCGTCTTGATCGCGGCGCCCAGCGTGGAGTTGCGGACGGTGGCCTGCGGGTCGAGGGAGGCGTCGCCGCCCGCGTGCCAGTTGCGGCCGAGGTGGAAGCTGTCGGCGGAGACGTCGCCGCTGATGGTGGTCCGGTTGACGAGCAGGCCCTTCTTGCCGCCCGCGGTGCTCGGCGCCATGACGTACCCGGCCGACGTGCCGTCCCACCGCTTCTTCAGGGTGATCACGGACTGGTCGATCACGGCGGTGGCGCCACCGAAGATGAAGTCGACGTTGCCGACGACGTACGAGTTCTTCATGTAGACGCGCTTGCCCGCGCCGTCGAGCAGCAGCGTGTCCTGGTCGCCGCTGGTGCTGACCGAGTCGAGGAACACCTTGTCGGCGCTGGTGCGCAGCGCGACCGCCTGCGCGGCGATGGAGGTGTCCTTGCTCTCGTCGTAGTCGTTGCTGACGCTCAGGTTGCGCAGTTGGGTGTCGGCGGCGAGGACGGTGACGGTGGCGCTGCCCGAGGTGCCGTACGTCGCTCCGTCCGGCTTCTTCGACCCGGCGGCGTGCCCCTCGACGAGGACGGTGGATGTCCGGCTCGAACCGGTGCCGATGATCGTCACGTGCGGCTTGTTCGCCGGGACGGTGACGGTCCCGCGATACGTGCCGGGCGCGACCTTGATGTCCACGCGCGCGGTGTTGTTCGCGGGCACGGCGTCGACGGCGGCCTGCACGGTCTTGTACTGGGCGCTGCCGTCGGCGGCGACGGTGAGGGTCGTCGCGGCGGTGACCCTCGCCGTCGTACTCGTCGCGCCCATCGAACTCCTGGGCCCCACCCCGGACTTGAGCAGACCCGGCACGTCCGCCGCCTTGTCGAGCGTGTAGTCGTAGAAGTCGGAGGGCGTGAAGGCGCTGCCGCCGCTCTCGTTGCGCCCGCTGGTGCCGGAGAAGACGCTGCCGCGTTGCACGAGGGTGGTGGTGTCGTCCTTGATGACGGGGTTGTTCACTCCCTGGAAGTAGCTGTTCTCCAGGACCATCTTCGTCTTGCCGCGCGAGTAGTTCCCGTACGAGGACGTGATGTTGGTGTCCGGGTCGTCCTGGAGGTAGTTGTTGTAGAGGTGCGCGTGTGCGGCGTCGTCGGCCCACGCGGCGGCCGTCGCGGCGGAGGCCGTGCCCCCGCCGCCACCACCGAAGACCCCACCGCCGTAGGCGAGGACGACCGCGGCGACGACCACGAACGGCGCTCCCGCGAGAAGTACGGTCCGGCGTCTGCGGTGACGGGACTTGCTGCGGCTGCCTCTCATGGGCTTGCACTCCGTGGGTGGTGGGGGAACACGTGCCGCAGTGGGGCTGCCGCGGGGACGGGGAAGGTTGCCGACCCCCTCGGGGTCGGGCACATCAAGCCCCTGCGGCGATTGAGCAGCGGGGTCTGGGGTGGAGCCCCAGGACCGCAACGCCGTGTGACCCGCAGGCCCCCAGCCCGCTGTCACACCCCGATGGGAAGATGACGCAACTGGCGCGGCCGTACGCGCCAAGAAGAGGATGGGGCCCGATGGGACGCAGCGAGCGGGAGGCCATCGCCGAGGGCGTACGCCTCCACGCAGCCGTACGCGCACTGCTGGACGACCACCAGCGGGCCGTCCAGACCGTGCGGGACGCACTCGCTCCGCTGCTCGACGAGTCGGTGTCCCGCGTCCTCGACACCATGCCCGTCGCCCGGCTCCAGGAGGCCACCGACGGACGAGTCCGTGTCGGGCTCGTGGAACGGGACGGCCTGCGCACGGTCCGGCAGGTCCTTGACGCGGGCCCCGGGCGGCTCACCCAGATCCACGGCGTGGGCCCGCAGACCGCATCGCAACTGCTGGCCGCCGCGGGCCGGCTCGCCGACCGCGTGCGGCAGACGGCGGCGGTGCCGCTCGACGTGGACGAGCCGGAGCCCCGGACGACCGCGCTGGTCACGGCGTTGCACGTACTGGTGGAGGCGGGCCCCGACGCGCGGCACGCCGTGGACGCCGCGACCGGCATCGCCCGCCGGCTCGGACCGCTCCTGGATGAGGCGCGGCCCGCGGCGGGGCGGCTGCGGCTCCTGTTCACCGGCCGGGCCCGGCGGACCCGCGCCGTCGAAGCCGCCGAGCAGGTGCGGGCCCTCGTCGCCGACGCCGAGCGGGCGGGCACCGGGCCGCTGCTCGCGCAGGCCTCGGTCGACCTGCTGCGCGGGCCCGGGACGGACGTGGCGGCGTGGGTCGACTTCGAGGTGCGCTCCGCCGAGTACTACAGCGCGCTCGGCGAGATCTCCGGTCTGTCGCCCGACAAGGACGCCGCCGAGGGCTTCCTGCCCGCCGACATCGCCGAGCAGGTGCGCACACAGCAGCTCGACGAGTCGCGGCTCCGGGTGTCGCTGCGCGGCTACCAGGCGTTCGGGGCCCGCTTCGCGCTCGCGCGGCGCCGCGCCCTGCTCGGCGACGAGATGGGACTCGGCAAGACCGTCCAGGCGCTCGCCGCGCTGACCCACCTGGCGGCCGAGGGGCAGAGCCACTTCATGGTCGTCTGCCCGGCGAGCGTCCTCGTGAACTGGACGCGGGAGATCGAGGCCCGCAGCGCGCTGCGCGTCCTGCCGGTGCACGGAGCGGATCGGGGCGAGGCCTTCGCGGACTGGAAGGGCCGGGGCGGTGTCGCCGTCACGACGTACGACGCGCTGCGCGGCCTGCCGGCGCCCGGTGGCGGCGAGGTGGGGATGCTCGTCGTCGACGAGGCGCACGCGGTGAAGAACCCGGAGACGCTGCGCTCGCAGGCGGTGGCGGAGTGGGCGGAGCACTGCGAGCGGGTCCTGTTCATGACCGGCACCCCGATGGAGAACCGCGTCGGCGAGTTCCGCAACCTCGTGCGTGTGCTGGATCCCGCGCTCGCGGACCGGCTCGACGAGGAGGACGGCCTCGCCGGGTCCGTCGCCTTCCGCACGGCGGTCGCCCCGGTCTATCTGCGGCGCAACCAGGACGACGTCCTGGCCGAACTGCCGAGCCTCCAGCACACCGACGAGTGGGAGGAGTTGAGCGAGGCGGACGGGGCCGCCTACCGGGAGGCGGTCGCGTCCGGCAACTTCATGGCCATGCGCCGGGCGGCGTACGCACGCCCCGCGGAGTCGGCCAAGCTGGAGCGGCTGCGCGAGCTGGTCCTGGACGCCGCCGAGGCCGGGCTGAAGGTCGTCGTGTTCTCCAACTTCCGCGACGTGCTCGGCGCGGTCCGGGACGCCCTCGACACCGAACCACCTGTCGGCGGCCCGGTGTTCGGCCCGCTCACCGGCAGCGTGCCGCCCGCGCGCAGACAACTGCTCGTCGACGCGTTCACGGACACGGCCGGGCCCGCCGTCCTCGTGTCGCAGATCCAGGCCGGTGGCGTGGGGCTCAACATCCAGGCCGCCTCGGTGGTGATCCTGTGCGAGCCGCAGATCAAGCCGACCCTCGAGCACCAGGCCGTGGCGCGGGCGCACCGCATGGGCCAGGTCAGATCGGTGCGGGTGCACCGTCTCCTGGCCACCGGCGGCGTCGACGAGCGCCTGGTGAAGATACTCGCCAACAAGTCCCGGTTGTTCGACGCGTACGCCCGGCGCAGCTCGATGGCCGAGGCGACGCCGGACGCCGTCGACGTGTCCGACGCGGAGATCGCGCGCCGGATCGTCGAGGAGGAGCAGGCGCGCCTCGGCGTGGCGGCCGAGGACTGATCCGTGAACCCGTCAGTCGGTCAGTGAGTCAGGGCCTTGCGGAGCGCGTCGTACGCCGGCTTGTGCCGGTGTCTCACTTGACGCGCAGCTCACAGCGCATCCGGCGGTCGTGGCCCACCTCGCGCACCGGCCCGGTCAGGGTGAGCGGCACCGTGTGGTGGACGTGTTCGCTGGAGGCGGCGACGCGGAGCTCGAGGGCGCCGGGTTCGACGACGCGGCGGCCGTCGGCGCCGGTGTACGCGGCGAGGTCGGCCGGGAACGTCGCGTGGACCTCGGCCGAGGCGCCGGGGTCGAGGGGGACGCGGGCGTAGCCGACGAGCCGGTCCTCGGGGCGGGCGACGGTGCCGACCGGGTCGTGCAGGTAGAGCTGGACGACCTCGGTGCCGGGCCGCTCGCCCGTGTTGCGCACGGTGAACTTCAGCGCCACCTCGCCGTCGGTACCGAACTCCGGGGCCTCGCACTGCGGGTCGTCCCAGGCGAACGTCGTGTACGAGAGACCGTGGCCGAACGGGTAGAGCGCGGTGGGGTCGATATTGCTGGGCCCGCCGTGCCGTCCGAGCGGTGGGGCGAGGTACGCGGCGGGCCGGCCGCCGGGGGAGAACGCCTGGACGACGGCGTCCGCCCGGTCCGCCCAGCGGCCGAGCGCGTACGGCCGCCCGCTGAGGACGACGATGACGGTCGGCGCCCCAGAGGCGAGCGCCTCGTCAAGCAACACTCCTTGCCCGTACGGCAGTTACAGGCCTTCGGCGTCGCAGCCCTCGCCCGATGAGCCGCGTCCGAACGGGCCGGAATGGTCCCCCACCACGGCCAGGCAGACGTCGGCGCGCGGGGTCGGCCACGAACTCGGCGCCCGGCAGCTCCGCTCGCAGCGCCTGCGCAAAAGTCGGGAGAGGGCGATGCGCAGGCCGTGCGCATCCGGGAGCGGCAGCAGGCCCGCGTCGTTGGCGAGGAGGACCACGGACTCCTGCGCGGCCTTGGCCGCCAACTCCCGCATGTGGGGCGGGTTCAGGTCGACCGGCCCGGCCGAGGATTCCGGCCCGTCGTCCGGGTCGAGCAGCTCCAGTTCGCACTTCTGCGTGAGGACGCGCAGCGCCGCCCGGTCGAGGTGTTCCTCCGGGAGTTCCCCGCCCCCACCCTCACCCTCACCCGCCGCGAGCGCGATCCTGCCCGCCTCCGCGTCGGAGGCGGCGACCCGGTGCGCGGACTCCAGGAACGCGATGCCGAAGTAGCCGGAGACGAGCGTGCCGTTGAACTTCCAAGTGTCGCGCAGGAGTTGAGTGAGGAGTCCGGTGTGTGCGTGGGCGGGCAGGCCGTCGATGTCGTTGTACGCGGCCATCACGGAGCGGGCGCCGCCCTCGCGCAGCACCATCTCGAACGACGGCAGGATCACGTCCGCCAGCTCGCGCGGCCCGAGCGGGGCTTTTAAGCCCCTGCGGCGCTTGAGCAGCGGGGTCCGGGGCAGAGCACCGGCAGTTGGCCCGGCTCCGGCCTAGGCATCACGACTCCGCCACGTCAAGCGCACTGATACCGACGGCCCCACTCACCTCCCCCGCCCCCCGACTGGTCAGCCGCAACCGCAACGCCCTCCCCCGCACCGCGTCGAACGTAATGACCGTGGGATCACCGGACCCTCCACCCCAGTCGACATCAACATCCTCCACCACGACGTACGCCTCACCGTCCCCCACCGCCACCTCAACCGCCCCCGGCAAGGAATGCGTACCGTCAACCGTGAAGCCGACCTCAACACGCCCCACCCACCGCTCCTCCGCCCACTCCACCGAAACCCAGTCCTCAGGACGCGCCCCGTTGAACGCGGGCAGCAACGCGGTGGCCGCCTTGTCGAACGCATTGGACCACTGGGTACCCGGGTCACCATCGAGCATCGCAGCGGGCAGCGTCTTCGTGCCGCCCGAGTAACTCGCGTCGGCCCGCGGGTACTTGACGGCCCCCGGCCCCGGGTCGGGCACGAAGGGCTCGGCCGGAGTGACCCGCTCCCCCGCCGGACCGGCGACACGCAGCGTCACCCTCCCCGTCCGCAGCCCATCCGCACGCGCCGTGACGGTGAGGCCGCCGGGCTCGACCCCGGCACGCACGATCGCGAGCGCGAGCCCGTGGAACGTGGTGCGCGTACTTGCCTGGTAACGCTCCGCGGACTCCTGCTGCCCGTTGTCGACACCCGCCAAGTGCCCACCCTTCACGTCGAATTCGACGATCCGCGCGGCATCGGGGACGACGATCCCCTTCGCGTCGACGACCTCCGCCGTGACGAAGGCGAGGGCCCGCCCGTCCGCCGCGACCGCCTTCCGGTCCGCCGTCAGCCGCACGGCATGCGGCGCGCCCGCCGTCCGGAGCACATCCGTCGCCACCGTCTTCCCGCCACGCCGCGCGACCGCCTTCAGCTCACCGGCCGCGAAGGGCACCTTCCACGTCAGGTGCAGCTTGCCCGCGCTGCCGTTCGGCGAGGTGTAACTACCGGGGTAGGGACCGGAGGTGACGGTCTTGTC
The DNA here is from genome assembly GCF_040295505.1 of Streptomyces sp. NPDC002790. Taxonomy (NCBI): domain Bacteria; kingdom Bacillati; phylum Actinomycetota; class Actinomycetes; order Kitasatosporales; family Streptomycetaceae; genus Streptomyces; species Streptomyces sp. NPDC002790. Next base: position 37,468 of record NZ_JBEOVM010000049.1, read on the forward strand.
ATCATGGGTGGCCTCCGTGGTCTCCAGATACGGACGCCCGTCGACGGTCTTCTTCTGGTCGAAGGAACGCACGCCCAGGGAACGCCCGTTGAGGTACAGCTCGACCTCCGCCACGTTCGCGTACGCCCACACCTCCACCTCCTGCCCGTCCTCGTACGTCGTCCAGTCCATCGGCAGCAGATGCACCATCGGCTCGTCGGCCCACTGGCTGCGGAAGAGGTGGTACATGTCCTTCGGGAACCCGGCCGTGTCGACCGCGCCGAAGAACGAGGCCTTCACCGGGAACACGTCGTACGGGGTGGGTTCGCCGATGTAGTCGATGCCCGACCACAGGAATTCGCCGGCGAAGAACCGCCGGTCACGGTCCTTCTTCAAGCCGTACTCGCCACTCATGGTCCAGGAGGCGAGGTTGTTGTCGTACGAGGAGGTGGCACGCTTGCCCGGTGTGTGGTTCTCGCCGGTATTGAGGTGCTGCGGCTCCTGGTACGTACCGCGGCTCGATGTCTCGGACGAGGACTCGGACTCGAAGAGGAACAGGTGCGGGTAGCGCTTGTGCAGCGCGTCGACGGAGGCCGCGGTGTTGTAGTTGAGGCCGAGCCCGTCGAGCCCCGCGACGATCTTGTCGGCGGGTGAGCCGGCGGCGGGCAGCGAGCGGTACTTGTCGGAGCCGATGACGATCGGGCGTGTGCCGTCGAGTTCCTTGACGTCGGCGATGAGGCGCTCCGCGATGGCGATGCCCTGCGTCTGGGTGGAGTCGGGGATCTCGTTGCCGATGGACCACATGAGGACGGCCGGGGAGTTGCGCGCGGCACGCACCATCTCGGCGATGTCGGCGTCGGAGTGCTCGTCGAAGAAGCGCCCGTAGTCGTAGGTGTTCTTGCCGGTGCGCCAGCAGTCGAAGGCCTCGACCAGCATGATCAGACCGAGGTCCTCGCAGGCCTCGATGACCTCGGGCGCGGGCGGATTGTGCGAGGTGCGCAGCGCGTTGACGCCCATGGACTTCATGATGGTCAACTGGCGGCGTACGGCGTCGGGTTGTACGGCGGCGCCGAGCGCGCCGAGGTCGTGGTGCAGGTCGACGCCCTTGATCTTCGTGTGCGTGCCGTTGAGCGAGAGACCATCCTCGGGGTCGAAGGTGGCGTGCCGCAGGCCGAAGCGGGTGCGGTAGGTGTCGACGGTGCGGCCGTCGACACGCAGGTCGGTGACGAGCGTGTAGCGGTTCCCCGGAGTCTCGATGGACCACAACTCCGGTTTGTCGATGCGGAGTTGGACGTGATCCGTCTTGCCGTCCTTGCCGACTCCCGCGAGGGGCGACTCGGTGCGCGCCACGCGGCGGCCCTTCGCGTCGCGGACCGTGGAGAGGACCGTCACGTCGCGCACGGCGCCGGAGGTGTTGGCGACGGTCGTACGCACGTCGACGGTCGCGTAGCCCTTCTTCAGGGTGTCCGCGAGATCGGGCGTGGTGACGAACGTGCCCCACCGCTGCACGTGCACCGGCTCGGTGACGACGAGCCGGGCCCTGCGGTAGATGCCGCTGCCCGAGTACCAGCGGCTGCTGGGCACCCGGTTGCGGACCAGCACGGCGAGCAGGTTGGGGGTGGCGCCGTCGATGTGCAGCAGGTCGGTGATGTCGTGGGCGAACCCGGTGTAGCCGTAGGGGTGGCTGCCGACGGACTTCCCGTTCACGTACACGCGGGAGTCCATGTAGACGCCGTCGAACTCGACGGAGATCCGCTTGCCCGCGTACGCCTTCGGCACCGTGAACGTCTTGCGGTACCAGCCGAGCCCGCCGGGCAGGAAGCCCGTGCCGCTCGTCGTGTTGTGCTCAACCGTGGGGGTCTGCTCGATGGACCAGTCGTGCGGGACCGCGACCTTCCGCCACTTCCCGTCGTCATAGTCGGGGCGCTCGGCGTCGGCGTACGCGCCGGTCGGGTCGGTGATGCCGTCCGGGCTGACCAGCGCGAAGCGCCAGCCGTCGGCGAGCTCCACGGTGTGGCGGCCGACGCTCCCGGCGCGGCCCTCGGCGGCGCGGGCCGGGGGCGCGACGAGCGCCCCCACGACGGGCGCGGCCGCACTCGCGGCCAGGACGGATCTACGGCTGACGGATCTACGACTAACAGACATGCGGAAATCCCCTCGAAGCCAACATGACTCGCCACAAGCGAACGTGAGTCAACAGATTCTTGTGGAGTCGTGTGGGGATTAGTCAAGGCTCTTACAGAACAAGCTGGTTGGCGACCAAGGTTGGCGACGCGCCTCACGTGTCGCCGATCGTCGGATACGGGAACTTCACCCCCGTGCCACCGTCCACGACGAGCGTCTGACCGGTCACGTACGCCGCGAGCGGTGAGGCCAGGAAGAGGAGAGCGGCGGCGATGTCGGCGGGCTGGGCGACGCGGCCGAGCGGGGCGTTCGCCGCGTTGGCCGCGCGGCCCTCCTCACCGAGCAGGCCCGCGACGCGCGGCGTCCACACGACGCCGGGCGCCACCGCGTTGACCCGCACCCCGCGCGGCCCGTACTCGACGGCGGCCGTGCGCACCAGGGACATCAGGCCCGCCTTGGCGGCCCCGTACGCGCCGTGCAGCGGCGCCGCCGTGAGCCCGGACACGGACGCCACGAACACCAGCGGCCCGCCGCCCGCCGCCGCCACCGCCGCTCCCCCGTACTGAACGGCGAGCCAGGCGTGCCGCAGGACCAGGTCGAAGTGCCACTGCCACGCGTCGTCGTCGAGCGCGTCCAGGGCCTCGTAGCGGGCCATGCCGACGATGTCGACGACGCCGCCGACCGGGCCCAACTCCCCTTGCGCGTAAGCGAAAAGGCCCTCCACATCCTGCCGCCGCGTCACGTCCGCCGTATACGGGACGCCACCGACCTGCTCCGCGACCGCCTCCGCCCGCCCCTTGTCGACGTCCACGCACAGCACGCGCGCGCCCGCGGAGGTGAGCGCGTGGGCGGTCTGCCGTCCGATGCCGTTGCCCGCGCCGAGCAGGACGAAGGTGCGGCCGTCGACGCGGTGCAGGGCGGCATAGTCGGGGACGGGGGTGTCGTCGAGGTCCATGGGCGAGCTCCTCCGTCAGCCGGTCCGGTGGGCGCGCGCCGGGCGCGGGAGCGCCATGCGCGGGGTGACGATGCGGGAGTTCTGACGAAGTGTCAATACTGGCGGGGGCCGCACGGCGGCTGCCCGTGCCCGTACCCGTGCCCCGGAATGTCCGGACTCCGGTTAGCGTTGTCCGCGAAGACGGACAACCTGGTGGAAGGCGGCACACCGTGCACGGCGAGTACAAGATCCCTGGCGGCAAGCTCGTCGTCGTCGACGTGGACGTGGCGGACGGCGTGCTGCGCCAGGTCCGGGTGGCGGGCGACTTCTTCCTCGAACCGGACGACGCGCTCCTCGCGATCAACGCCGCACTCGAAGGCGCCCCGGCCGACGCCGACACCGCCGCCCTGGCCACGCGGATCGACGCGGCGCTGCCGGCCGGCACGGTGATGCTCGGCCTCACCACGGAGGGTGTCGCCACGGCGGTGCGCCGCGCGCTCGCCCAGGCCACGGACTGGCGGGACTACGACTGGCAGCTCGTCCACGACGCGCCCCAGTCCCCCGTCCTGCACATGGCGCTCGACGAGGTGATGGTGGAGCAGGTCGCACTCGGCAAGCGCCCGCCGACACTGCGGGTGTGGGAGTGGGACCGCCCCGCCGTGATCATCGGCAGCTTCCAGTCGCTGCGCAACGAGGTGGACCAGGAGGGCGTCGCACGCCACGGGGTGACGGTGGTCCGCCGGGTCTCGGGCGGCGGCGCGATGTTCGCGGAGCCGAAGTCCACGATCACGTACTCCCTCGCGGTGCCGGAGTCACTGGTCTCAGGACTCTCCTTCCAGGACTCCTACGCCTACCTCGACGACTGGGTGCTCGGCGCACTCGCCGACATGGGCATCAAGGCCTGGTACCAGCCGCTCAACGACATCGCCACGGACGTCGGCAAGGTCGCGGGCGCCGCGCAGAAGCGGGTCGCGGCCGGGCAGGGCGCGGTGCTGCACCACGTGACGATGTCGTACGACATCGACGCCGACAAGATGGTCGACGTGCTGCGCATCGGCAAGGAGAAGCTGTCCGACAAGGGCACGAAGAGCGCCAAGAAGCGCGTCGACCCGCTGCGCCGCCAGACCGGCCTGCCCCGCGAGGACGTCATCTCCCGCATGATCGACTCGTTCCGGAGCCGGTACGGGCTGACCGACGGCAAGGTGACCGACGAGGAACTGGCCCGCGCCCAGGACCTCGTCCGCACCAAGTTCGGCACGGACGAGTGGACGGCGCGGGTCCCGTAGACCTCCGGCGGCCGTTCGGACAGTGGCCCGGTCGCTAGACGGTGGCCTGGTCACTGTCGCGGAATTCGCCCCACCCGTGCCAACGCTCGACCTCCATGACCGCCGTGAACCGGGCGCGGTCCCGCTCCGGGTAGGGGCCGCCCGCGTAATGGGTCGAGATCCGGTCGATGTCGGCGAGACCCTTGTCCTCGCGGATCTCGACGGCCCGGCCGATGAGGGTGATGTGGGTGTACCAACTGTCCTTGTCGAGGACGGTGAGGGTGACCCGCGGGTCACGGCGCAGGTGCCCGAGGCGGACCCGCCCCTCGTCCATGTTGAGCAGCACGCGACCGTCCTCCCAGAGGTACCAGGTCGCCGCGGAGACGGGCGCGCCGTCCGAGCGGAGTGTGGCGACGGTGGCCGGGTTCGCCCGCTCGAGCATGGCGACGGCTTCGGCGGACAGCGGTGGCTTGGACACGGTTCCTCCTGTTACGTCGGGGTGTACGCGCTCGACCTTAGTGGGCCACATCAAGCCCCTGCGGCGATTGAGTAGGCCTTTCCAGCCCCGCCGGCGTTTGAGGCGCGGGGCCCGGGGCGGAGCCCCGTGACCGGGGGGGGGGGAGCGCGGTCGAGCGCAACAGGTCCGGTCTACAGCAACCGCAGAAGCGCCGCCAACGCCGGATTGTCATTCGCCTTGCGCCACACCAGGTGCAACTCGACAGGCGTCGCATCCGAAAGTTCCAGCGGCCGGAACGCGATCCCGGGAAACCGCATCTGCGCCGCCGACTCGGGCACGAAGGCGATTCCCCACCCGGCATGAACCATGGCAAGCAGACTGTGCACCTGACTGAGGTACTGCGTGAACCGCGGCCGCACACGCGCCTCACGGAAGATGCTGACCAGCAGCTCGTGGAAGTAGCGCGCCTCGATCGGCGAGTACATGAGAACGTCCTGGTCGTCGAACTCGCCCATCGGCAGCGGCCCTTCACCTTCCGCCAGCGGATGCCCACTCGGCACCGCGGCGAGCAGCCCCTCGCGGCTGGTCGACCGGGTCTCCAGGTCGGCGCCCGTACTGGAGGGGCGGATCATGCCGAGGTCGAGCGACCCCTCGGTGAGCGCCTCGAGCTGGTCCCGTGTCACCTTCTCCCGCAGCACGATCTCCGTCCCGGGCATGGAGGACCGCGCCACGTCCAGCAACGGCCCGAGCGCGGAGTACGCACTCGCCGCGGTGAACCCGACGGCGATCGCCCCCGCCTCACCCGTCGACACCTGCCTCGCGGCGAGCGTCGCCGCCTCGGCCTGCCGCAGGATCGTGCGCGCCTCGTTGAGGAAGGCACGGCCCGCCGGAGTGAGCCGGACGGTGCGGTTGGTGCGGTCGAGGAGCTGCACGTCCAGCTCGTGCTCGAGGAGCTGGATCTGCCGGCTGAGCGGGGGCTGTGTCATCCGCAGCCGTTCGGCGGCCCGCGTGAAGTGCAGTTCCTCGGCGACGGCCACGAAGCTCGACAGCTGCGCAAGCGTGAACAACGATGCCCTCCAGGTATTGGATCATCCAAAAACTATGTTTGACGTGGATTAATCGCCGACCTTAGCGTCAAGAGGAACCAACGGCTCACACCCCCAGGGATTCGCAGTGGTGACCAGCACGTCCACAGCCAGTTCAGCCGCCTCCCGCCAGGGCGAGGCGACCCTCGACACCATCGCCTGGATCAAGCTCTCCTCCGTCACACTGCCCCTCGCGACGCCGATCAGTGACGCCAAGGTGCTCACCGGCCGGCAGAAGCCGATGACCGAGGTCGCCTTCCTGTTCGCGGAGATCGAGACCACCGGGGGCCACTCCGGCATCGGATTCGGCTACTCCAAGCGCGCCGGCGGCCCCGCCCAGTTCGCACACGCCAAGGAGATCGCCGACAACCTGATCGGCGAGGACCCCAGCGACATCGGCCGCCTCTGGACGAAGCTGGTGTGGGCCGGCGCCTCCGTCGGCCGTAGCGGCGTCGCCACGCAGGCCATCGCCGCGCTCGACATCGCCCTGTGGGACCTCAAGGCCAAGCGCGCGAACCTGCCGCTGGCCAAGCTGCTCGGCGCCCACCGCGATTCGGTGCAGACCTACAACACCTCCGGCGGCTTCCTGCACACGCCGACCGAGCAGGTCCTCGACAACGCCACCGCCTCCCTGGCCAGCGGCATCGGCGGCATCAAGATCAAGGTCGGCAACCCGGACCGCAAGGCGGACCTCGCCCGCCTGACCGCCGTACGCGAACACATCGGCGACGACGTGCCGTTGATGGTCGACGCCAACCAGCAGTGGGACCGGCCGACCGCGCAGCGCATGGGCCGGGCCATGGAGGAGTTCGACCTCGTCTGGATCGAGGAGCCGCTCGACGCCTACGACGCGCAGGGCCACGCCGCGCTCGCCGCCTCCCTCGACACCCCCGTCGCCACCGGCGAGATGCTCGCCTCCGTCGCCGAACACGTCGAGCTGATCAAGGCGAACGCCTGCGACATCATCCAGCCCGACGCCCCGCGCATCGGCGGCATCACCCAGTTCCTCAAGCTGGCCACCCTCGCCGAGCACCACAACCTGCAACTCGCCCCGCACTTCGCGATGGAGATCCACCTCCACCTCGCGGCGGCCTACCCGATCGAGCCGTGGGTGGAGCACTTCGACTGGCTGGAACCACTGTTCAACGAGCGCCTGGAGACCCGCGACGGCCGCATGCACGTCTCCTCCCGACCGGGCCTCGGCATCACCCTGACCGAACAGGCTCGCGCCTGGACGGTCGCGACGCACGAAGTGGGCGCACGCCCCTAGGGTTTCTCCCCACTCTCTCTGGCGCGGGCCCCGCTGACGGACAGCGCGGGGTCCGCGCCAGAGTCATGTCCGGATCACCACTCCATACCCACTAGGTATCACTGGATGCAAAAACAGTGTTGGACGCGCATGAGTGACGCCTCGTAATGTCGCACTCACACCCCCTCTTCACCGCCCTCCACCACCTAGCAGGAGTAGCCCCAGCCATGTCGCCCTTCACCCCGTCAGAGCTCGGCGCCCGCATCGGATCGGGCCTGCTCTCCTTCCCGGTCACCCACTTCACGGCCGATGACCTCGCGTTCGACGAGGCCGCCTACCGCACCAACATCGAGCGCCTGTCGAAGTACGAGGTCGGCGGGCTGTTCGCCGCGGGCGGCACCGGCGAGTTCTTCTCGCTGACCGCCGCGGAGACGGAGCAGGTGGTGACCGCGGCCGTGCAGGCGGCGCCCGACGGCACCCCGATCCTCGCCCCCGCCGGGTACGGCACGCGCACCGCCATCGAGTACGCGCAGGCGGCCGAACGCGCAGGCGCCGACGGCCTGTTGCTCTTCCCGCCGTACCTGACGGAGGCCTCACAGGACGGTCTCGTCGCGCACGTCGAGGCGGTCTGCGCGGCCACGAACCTCGGTGTCATCGTCTACGGCCGGGCCAACGCCCAGTACGACGCGGACACCCTGGCCCGCGTCGCCGAGTCCTGCCCGAACCTGATCGGCTACAAGGACGGCGTCGGCGACATCGACGCCATGACCCGCATCTACACGAAGCTCGGCGACCGCCTCACCTACATCGGCGGCCTGCCCACCGCCGAAATGTACGCGCTGCCGTACCTCGAACTCGGCGTCACCACCTACTCGTCGGCGATCTTCAACTTCCTGCCGGAGTTCGCGCTGGACTTCTACGCGGCGATCCGCGGCCGCGACCACGCCACGGTCCTGGGGCATCTGCGCGATTTCGTGATCCCCTACACGGAGATCCGCAACCGCAAGGCGGGTTACGCGGTCAGCATCGTCAAGGCGGGCATGACAGCGACCGGCCACCCGGCGGGCCCGGTCCGCCCCCCACTCACGGACCTCACCGAGCCCGAACTCGCGGAGCTGACGACACTGCTCGCCACGGTCACCTCAAGCCCCCACGGCGCTTGAGCCATTCAAGCCCCCGCGGCACTTGAGCCATTCAAGCCCCTGCGGCGCTTGAGCAGCGGGGTCCGGGGCAGAGCCCCCGGGGCGGCGGCAGCGGCGCCGGTGTTGCGGCCGGGGGGGGGGGGGGGCGGGCGCGCCGCGCCGACCGCCCCCCCA